>PMMM01000008.1 GCA_003162245.1 Phycisphaerales bacterium | reverse complement strand
CCGGTGCCACACCGCCGAGCGGGCCGTCAAGGCAGGCTCTGGCACTGCGTGAGCATCTCAAGTATGCACCACGGAGACACGCAAAGCGCGGAAAAATCCCGACGTTGTTGGTGGCTGGCGGAGATTGGCGGCGGATGGCGGAGATGGGCGGAAAAAGAGAAGAAGCTGTCAGCTTTCAGCTATCAGCCGTCAGGGCACGCGGCGTGCGGTGGCCGCTTCCCACACCGGGCGCCGTCCACTTTTCCCCGGCGTGCGGTAAGCACCCCGGGTGCTACTGGCCCCGCTGGCACGATTTGATATGCTGAGGGGCGTTTTGGGAGTTCCCGGCATGTCCGCACCGCCGAAACAACGCGCGCTCGCTCTTCCACCCCTCCTGAGGAGGAATCTCGATGACTGCCGTTACGGTGGCGCGGCGCTACAGGCCTGCCAGAACGTCCTCGCGCACTGGATTGACCGCAACGACCTCTTCTTCTTCCCAGAATTCACCGATCACGGCCGGGAGCACGTTGAAACAGTGCTGCAGACCGCCGCCTCCCTGATCTCCGAGCCTGCCGCACAGCTCCTAGCGCCCGCGGACGGCGCCGTCCTGGTACTCGCGACTCTGCTGCACGATATCGCGATGCACCTCACGGCCGATGGCTTCCTCGCCTTGCTCGACCGCGACCGCCGGCGCGAGCGGATCACCGATCTGGACGACACCCCCTGGCCCGAGCTTTTCGACCGCTTCTACGCTGAAGCTCGCCATTGGGACGGCCGAACGCTCTATCGAATCCTCGGCGACGCTGCCAAACCGCCCGACCAACAGGGCGTCGACCTCTACAACTTTGTCCGCCATCCAAGCGAGCTCGACGATCCCGAAAACTGGTCCACGCGCCATTGTAAGTTCTTTGGCGAATTCGTCCGCCGCTACCACGGCCGCTTGGCGCATGAAATTGCGCTATTCGACCTGCCCGGACCGGCGGATCCCGGCGTAGCGCCACCGGCGGACGCCCCGCATCTGACCCTTAAGGGCGTGCCGGACGAAATCCGCAATCTCGCCGGCTTCGTCGCGCGCAGTCACAGCATCGCTCTGCGCGACGCGTTCTCGTTCCTTCAAAGTCGCTTCCAGAATCGCGTCCACGGCCCCGAAGAATCGCATCCTGTGTACCTGATGGCTGTCCTACGGATCGCAGACTACCTGCAGATCGACGCCTCGCGTGCCCCAGCCGGCCTCCTGCACGTCAAAGCGATCCGTAGCCCGATCTCCCGCGAGGAGTGGGCCGCGCACTTCGCCGTCGACGCCTGTCACGCGGACGAACAGGACGAGGAAGCCCTCTTCATCCGCTCCTCCCCGCGCTCATCGGAGACGTTTCTGAAGCTCAGCCGCCTGCTCAGCGCCCTCCAGGCCGAGTTGGACAATGCCTGGGCGGTCCTCGGCCAGGTCTATAGCAGGCAGAAAGAGTGCAAGGCCCTTGGCTTGACGATCCGCCGCGTGCGCTCCAACCTCGACCACCCCGCGGATTTCCAGATCGCCGGCCAACCGCCGCCGTATTACCCGCTCGAAGCCAAGTTCGACACCGCCGGCGCCGACCTCCTCAAGCTGCTCATCCGTCCCCTCTACGGCGACCACCCCGAGATCGGCGTGCGCGAGCTGCTTCAGAACGCGGTAGACGCCGTGCGCGAGCTGGAGCAGTACTGCAAGAACCACCACCTGGACCCTGCGAGCCTGCCCCTGCCGGACCAGGAGGCCGACGTCCTGATCGACCTGTCGAAAGACAACTCAGGCGCGGATTGGCTCACGGTCACGGACCGCGGCATCGGCATGACGCCGGAGGTCGTCCGCGACTACTTTCTGAAAGCGGGGGCCTCCTACCGCGACGCCCCGGAATGGAAGCAGGAGCACATGGACGGCCAACAAGCCCGCGTACTCCGCTCCGGCCGCTTCGGCGTCGGGCTAATGGCAGCTTTTTTGCTCACTGAGGACCAGCGTGACGCACCGATCGAGGTCCGGACGTGCCACGTTAGCCACTGGCAGGATCGGGTTGGTGTCGAGTTCATCGCCAGCCTGGCCAGCACGCAGATCGAGCTTCGCCGGAGCGAAGGCGCGCCGATAGGAACGGAAGTGCGCGTGCGCCTCAGCCCGCAAGCCGCGCAGGCGCTAAGGAATAACCCGCGTGAGTGGGACTGGTTCACGTGGGCCGTTCCGCGCATTTTGCGCAGGATCGACGGAAGGATCGTTGAACAGCGACTCGCTCAGCCTGCGCCGAGCGGAGTGACTGAAAGAAGTTCATGGTGTCGGATCGAGGTCCCCGGGCTTGCCGTCACGTGGTCATTTGATGAGGAAGACCTCCTCACCGTGAATGGCATCCGGATCAGAGGTTTCCACGACTCCCCGCGTTTTTTCAACTGTAATGCCCCTACGCGCAATCCGCAAGTGGCCATCGAAGATCCAGATGCCGTGTTTCCTCTCACATTACAACGCCACAACATACAGATGGCGGCGTTGCCCTTTGCGCCGATGTTGTTGGACGACGTCGTGCGAGATCTAAGTGCGTGCCTGCTATGGCGAACCCCGAGAAAACCGCCGCGACGACTCGCACGGTCCCGCCTGTGGTGTTGGTGGAGGAGGATCGTGAGTCTGGTCGCAACACCGGCGGGCCTCCTTCTTCCGATCACCTCCGCTCTGACCCGCGAGGGGGTTGACGTGGTGCTCTGCATCGAGGAGCCTCTAATCGATCTTCCGTCGCCGTTGCCACCCGCGGTGATCGTCACGGCAATACTCTGGAACTTCGTCAGCGCAGTTGATGAGGCGCGCAAGGTCGAACAACGCTTCGGGCCATACGTAGCGGCTTGGATAACATCACTCCATTGCGACTTCGAGCTTCATTCTCCGCCCAGTGACAGGCCCGATGCCGCTTATGAGGCGTTCCAGAACGTGCTCGGCGCCAACTTGTTGATCCCCTACGATTGGAACGAGCGCAAACGCAAGTTCGCTTGCGCCTTCGAGGAGCTGGCTCCGCTGATCGAGCTCTGGCAGCGCGATGACCTCACCGGCTGGCGCCGCGAGCTAGCTGACGAGTTCAAGGCGATGGAGGGCCCGCCATAACGCCCCCTGCTCACCTTCCCGCCCGTGCCGTAGCGTGTGTCTGCCCGCCCCAATCCAAAATCCGCCCGCCCCCGACTTCTGATACGCATCCTGTTTATTTC
>PMMM01000256.1 GCA_003162245.1 Phycisphaerales bacterium | reverse complement strand
CTGGCCGGCGGCGCCGTCGCTGCGGCGGCAGGCTGCGCTGTCGGTGCGGCAGCCGGCTGCGCCGCCGTTTTCGCGGGTTGTCCGACCCCGACCGCGGAATCGTCGATCGTGACGAGTACCTGCCCAACCTTGACCGTCTGCCCGGCTTGCACGTGGATCTTCGCGACGGTCCCGGCCTTCGGCGACGGAATCTCGACCGCCGCCTTGTCGGTCTCGATTTCGAGCATCGGCTGGTATTCGGCGAGCGTGTCGCCCTCCTTAACCAGCACGTTGACGATCTGCCCCTCGTGGACGCCTTCGCCCAAATCTGGCAGTTTGAAGTCGAACATGTGACGCGGCCCTCAATCCTCGCTCGTCACGCGGCCCGTAACGCCGCCATCCGGCGGCAAGGCATGGCATTCTACTCGGCCGGTGGG
Source organism: Phycisphaerales bacterium (assembly GCA_003162245.1). Lineage (GTDB taxonomy): Bacteria > Planctomycetota > Phycisphaerae > UBA1845 > Fen-1342 > Fen-1342. The sequence goes on along the minus strand of PMMM01000256.1, from coordinate 21,895 downwards.
GGAGGTCGAGGGTGTACCGCGAAAGGTCCCCGCGCGGCGGTCTAGAACCGCACGGTCTCCAGCGCCGCCGCCACCACCCGGGCGGGATCGGGGAGGTACGTCAGTTCATTCTGGAAATACGGGATGATCGTGTCGTAACCCGTGACGCGCTTCACCGGAGCCTCCAGGTACAGCAGGCTGCCCTCCACGATCCGCGCGACGATTTCTGCACCGACGCCGCAGTGCCGCGGGGCTTCGTGCACGACCACCGCGCGGCCGGTCCGGCGGACCGACTCGTTAATCAACTCGCCATCCAGCGGGGACACGGAGAGCAGGTCAAGCACCTCGGCGTCTACGTCGTGCTCGTCCGCCAGCTCCTCTGCCGCGTCCAGCGCCACGCGCAGCATCGCGCCGTACGCAATCAGCGTGACGTCCTTGCCCGGCCGCGCGACGACGCCCTTGCCGATCGGCATCGTCTCTGGCGCATCGGGCACCTCCTCGCGAAACGCGCGGTAGACGGCCTTCGGCTCGAAGAAGATAACGGGGTCGGGGTCGAGGATCGCCGCCCGCAGCAGGGCCCGCGCGTTCCGCGGCCCGGACGGAATGACGACCTTCAGCCCGGCCAGGTGCGCGTACGTTGCCTCGGGCGCCTCGCTGTGATGCTCGACGGCGCGAATGCCGCCGCCGTACGGCATCCGAATGACCAGTGGGCACGTGTAGCGGCCGCGCGTGCGGTTGCGAAACCGGCGGACGTGGTTTTCGACCTGGTGGAACGCCTGAAACGAGAAGCCGTCGAATTGCAGCTCGCACACCGGCAGAAAGCCCGTGAACGCCAAGCCGATCCCGCCCCCGACGATCGCGGCCTCGGCCAGCGGCGTGTCGATGCAGCGGTCGGGGCCGAACTCCTGCAACAGGCCCTCGGTTACGCGAAAGACGCCCTCGTCCAGGCCGACGTCCTGGCCGAGCACGAGCACGTTGGGGTTCTCGCGCATGGCCTCGGCCAATGCGAGGTTCAACGCCTTCACCATCGTCAACTGCGCCACGCTTCACTCTCCGCCGCAGTCATGTCACGAAACTGGCGCCGGTGCCGGCGCGTGCTTGCGCTCCAGGTACGCCCGCAACTCGGCCTGCTGCGCTTGCAGCTCGGGTGTCAGCTCAGCGTACATGTACTGCACGAACTCGGCCGGGTCCTGCCGGTACTGCTCGTACTGGCGGACGGCTTGCTCGATTTCGGCCGCGATCTCCGCGTCGATTTCCCGTTCGCCCGGCTCGTCGAGCAGTCCCTTCTTCTGCAGGTACGCGCGGAAACGCAGCAGCGGATCGCGCGGCTCCCATTCCTTGACCTCGTCGTCCTTGCGGTACTTCTTGGGATCGTCGGCCGTCGTGTGCATGCTCAGGCGGTAGGTGACCGCCTCGATCAGCGTCGGGCCGCCGCCGGTGCGGGCTTTTTCGACGGCCTCGCGCGTCGCGACGATCATCGCCAGGATGTCGTTGCCGTCGACCTGCAAGCCGTCCATACCGTACGCGATCGCCTTCTGGGCGATCGTCTGTGACGCGGTCTGGCGGCTGCGCGGGACCGAGATCGCCCAGTGGTTGTTCTGCACCACCATGACGAGCGGGAGGTTGAACACGCCGGCGAAATTCAGCGCCTCGTGGAAATCGCCCTCGGACGTGCCGCCGTCGCCACAGAACGTGGCGCACACACGGCCCGCGCCGCGGAGCTTGCAGCCCCAGGCGAGGCCCATGCCGTACTGGCACTGCGAGGCGATCGGCACGGAGACCGGCAGGTCGCGGACGCCGTCGGGCGGCACGTTGCCGGCCTCGAAGCCGCCCCAGTACAGCAGCCATGTATGAACCGGCCAGCCGCGCCACAGCAGCCCTGCCGTCTCGCGGAAAGTCGGCACGAGCCAGTCGTCTTTCTCGAGCGCGTACGCGACGCCGAGCGACGCCGCCTCTTGCCCCTTGCTCGGCCCGTACGTACCGAGGCGTCCCTGGCGTTGGAGGGTCAGGGCGCGCTCGTCAAAGCGGCGGCAGGTGAGCATCGTCCGATAGAGGCGACGCAGGTCCGCCGGATCGAGCGCCGGCTCGAGGTCCGTGTCGACCCGCCCGTCCGCCGCCAGAATGGAAAGCGTCTCGACGCGGTTAGGCAGCTTCACGGGCTCGCGCGGCACACCTGCACCTCGGAGCGGAGAAATAGGACGGCCGAAACACACCAGACGCAATCGTCGCGGTATTGTAGCGCTCGCTTCACGAGACGCCAACGGCGCCGCGGCCAGGTTGTCCATGCGGCGGCCGCCGGTGCCACGTCCCACGCGTGTCGGTTATGCTGTCGCGCATGACCCGCGACGAGATCTGCTCGAAGTTCATCGAATCCGTCCCGTACCAGCTCTATCCGTTCCAGGAGGAGGCCCTGCTCGCCTGGTTCGAGTCGGAGGGCGGCGTGCTGATCTGCGCGCCGACCGGCATGGGCAAGACCCTCATCGCCGAGGCCGCGATCTTCGAGGCGTTGCACACCCGGCGGACGCTGTACTACACGACCCCGCTCATCGCCCTCACCGAGCAGAAGTTCCGCGAGTTCCAGAACCTGGTGGAGCGGTGGGGCTTCTCGCGCGGCGACGTGGGCTTCATCACCGGCAACCGGCGCGAGAACCCGGACGCGCTGATCCGCGTGGTCGTCGCCGAGATCCTGCTCAACCACCTGCTCGCCAGCGGCACGACCGAGACGCCGCTGTTCCCGACCGATACCGCCTGCGTCGTCATGGACGAGTTCCATAGCTTCAACGACATCGAGCGCGGCGTCGTGTGGGAATTGACGCTGACGATGCTGCCGGCCGCGGCGCGCGTCATGCTGCTGTCCGCGACGGTCGGCAACCCGTACGACTTCGCGGATTGGCTGAAGAACAAGCACGGCCGCCGCGTGCAGGTCGTCACGTCCATCGAACGCCGCGTGCCGCTCGAATATCACTGGGTGGACGACAAGCTGATGACCGAGCACCTCGTGCAGATGGTCGAGGGCGACGGCGAGGCGTACCGTGCGCCCGCCCTGGTATTTGCGTTCAACCGCGACGAATGCTGGGAGTTGGCGGAGAAGCTCAAAGGGCTGCCGCTCGTCAGCAAACAGCAGAAGCAGGAGCTCGACGCGCTGCTCGCCGAGCGCAAGGCCGATTTCGCCGAGGGCATCGGGCCGAAGCTCGCCCAGATGCTGCAGCGCGGCATCGGCGTGCACCACGCCGGCGTCCTGCCGCGGCACAAGGAGATCGTCGAGGACCTCTTCGGCCGGAAGCTCGTCCCGTACGTGTGCTGCACGGAAACGCTGGCCGCCGGCATCAACCTGCCGGCCCGCTCGATCGTGCTGACGACGCTCCTAAAGGGCAAGCACGGCGAGATGAAGCTGATCCCGCCCTCGGCGGCCCACCAGATGTTCGGCCGCGCCGGCCGCCCGCAGTTCGACACGAAGGGCCACGTCTACGCCGTCGCCCACGAGGACGACGTCAAGATCAACAAGTGGCGGAAGAAGTTCGAGCAGATTCCGGCCGGCTCGAAGGACCCCGGCATCATGCGGATGCGGAAGGACCTGGAGCGCAAGCGCCCGACGCGCCGCTCGACCGAGCAGTACTGGAGCGAGGGCCAGTTCAAGGACCTCATCAAGGCGGGCCCGGCGCGGCTCTACAGCCGGGGGATGATCCCGTACTCCGTGCTGATCTTCCTGCTGACGCGGACGGGCACGCTGCACGAGGTCCGCGACTTCATGTCCAAGCGTTTCGCCGGTCAGGAGTACCTCGACAAGTTCGCCCAGCAGCTCGAGTTCATGCTCGACAACCTCCAGGCCCTCGGCTACCTGAAGCGCTCGGAGGACGGCGACCACGTCACGCTGGACGACACGATCCACCGGCTGCTGAATTACCGCAGCGTCGATCCGCTCTTCGGCGACTACCTCGCGGCGCAGCTCGCGCAGAGCAACTTCGACGAGAAGGTGCTCGCGCTCGAGGCCGTGCTGCAAGTGCCGCCGGCGATCCTGCGGAGCGTGCGAATTCCGGAGGATCTGCCGAAGGGGCCGCTGCAAGAGCAGGTGCTCGAGCCGCTGCTGATTCAGATGGGTGTGACGCTCGCGAAGGTGCGTGGCCCGGACGACGAGGAGGAGGACGATCGGCCCCGCGGCTGGGTCGATCCGTGGAACGAGGAAGAGGAGGAGCACCCGCCGTCGTTCCCGGAGATGCTCAAGATCGCGTTCGAGGCGAAGCTCGCGGCCCCCGAGCCCGCGTTCGTACAGCCGAAGTGGATCGCCGGCGACGCCTTCCGCCATGAGTGCGAGTTCTTCAAGTGCGTCAAGGCGCTGAACCTGATGAAGCAGGAGGGGCTGATCCTCCGGCACTTGCTGCGGCTGGTCATCCTGGCTGGCGAGTTCTACGTCCGCACCACCGATCCCGAATACCAGCGTCTCGGCGAGCTGGCCACGAAGACCTGCCAGCGCGTGGACGAAAAGTACACCAACCGCTTCCTGGCCGAGGCGCAGAGCATGAAGGAATTGCTCAAGCACTGACGCGCACGGCACCGCGGCGCGCGCCCCGCCCGGTTGACGCCTGCCGCCGTTCGGCTTAACTCCCACACTTCATGGCGCGAAAGCCCCAATACAAGGCGTTGCGGCGGCTCATCGGAGCCGCGGCGGGGTTGTGCATCATCGTCGTGCTCGGCGCGCTGGGCTACTGGCTCCTGAGCGGCCAGGCGTATTCGCTGTTCGACTGCGTCTACATGGCCTTCATCACGATCACGACGATCGGCTTTTCCGAGGTGATCGATGTGGCCGCGCTGCCCGGTGGCCGGCTGCTGACCATGTCGATCGCGCTGACCGGCATCGCCACGGTGGCGTACCTGCTCTCGAACTTCACGGCCTTCATCATCGAAGCGGAATTGAGCGAGACGTTCCGGAGAAACGCGATGGAGAATAAGGCCCGCAAGCTGAAGGACCATTACATCGTCTGCGGCCTCGGGCGGGTCGGCCTGGAGGTCGTGCAGGAGCTGTGCGCCACGCAGCGGCCCTGCGTCGTGGTCGACCTCGACCGCGACCAGCTCAAGTCGGCCGCCGATTCGCTGCGCGACCTCATCGCGCTAGACGGCGACGCGACCGACAACGACGTCCTCCTCGCCGCGGGCATCCACAAGGCGCGCGGCCTCTTCGCCGTCATCAATGACGACAACCACAACCTGGTCATCTGTCTGACGGCGAAGCAGCTAAACCCGCGGATCACCGTCGTGGCGCGCTGCCGCGACCTGCGGAACGCCGACAAGCTGCGGGCCGCCGGTGCGGATCACGTCGTCTCGCCCGCGCACATCGGCGGAATGCGGATGGCGTCGGAGATGATCCGGCCGACGGTCGTGTCGTTCCTGGACATCATGCTGCGCGACAAGGACCGGAATCTGCGAATCGAGGAGGTCGAGGTCGCCCACCCCGGCCACAAGATCGCGGACCTGCACCTGCACGAGTTCGCCGAGACCTTGTTGCTGGCGGTGCGGACCGCGTCGTCCTGGGTCTACAACCCGCCGCCGGACCACGTGCTCGAACCCGGCAGCCGGCTGGTCGTGATGACGACGCCGCACGACCGGGCGGCGTTGGAGCGGCATGTGGGGCCCACGGCGCCAGCCACCGAAGAGTAGGCGCCTGCGGTTTGCCGCACGGACTCCATTTCGCCATTTGAGAGCGGTCGCGCTGCACGCTTCGTCGCACGTCCCGAACACGCGTAGGGCCCGCTGTGCGGACCTGACTCGCTGACTTTCGTGGGGCGAGTTGGTCGGGACCCCGGACACGCGCTACAATCGCCTGCAAAGGGCCGAAGGCGCTCGCGGGCCGAGCGCCAGACTGTTGGATACCGGTGACGACGGGTCGTCCGCGCCCTCACGGGCCGGGACGCCGGCGCTGTGCGCCGCACTGGATCCGCGACCAAAGAGACGTGGGCGGATCGCACCTGCGTGCGACCTGCGTGCGACCTGCCGGCGGCCTGACGAGGTTCTGGTAAGAGCGAAAGGAAGGACCAGCTTATGCAACCCAACTCGGTGGACAGGATTCTGGAGTACGCCATCCGCAACGAGGAGCGGGCGGCCGCGTTTTACCGTTACTTCGCCGAGGAAGCCCCGCGGGAGTCCACGAAAGACGTCTTCCTCCGCTTTGCCGGCGAGGAAGAGGACCACAAGGCCAGGCTCCTGGCGATCAAGGCCAGCGGGCAGGAGTTCGTGAGCGCGGCCGAGCCCGTCGATCCGGAGCTGGCTGAGACGCTGGACGATGAGCCGCTCGATCTGGCGGGCGACATGGACTACCGGCAGGTCCTGGTGCTTGCCATCAAGGCCGAGAAAGGCGCGCACATGCTCTACACGCGCCTGGCCGAGACCGCCTGCAACGCGGCCTGGAAGTCGACCCTGCTGGGGCTGGCCCAGGAAGAGGCCCGGCACAAGCTGCAATTCGAGCGCGAATACGAGGAATTGAAACGGCACGACGGGTAGCCCGGATGCCTCACCCGCGTGACGCCGTTCGGACGTGGCGCTGGCCGACGAACTCGCGCAGGTGGCCGCCGCCGTGGGGGGCGACCCGCGACGGAACGCCGCCGTACTCAGCACACGTGGGGACCGTGGGCCAGCATTGATGTGCGCGCGGGGCAGGATACACTCCCCGTCATGCTGTTCATGGTCATTGAGCACCTCAGACACGGCGATCCAAAACCGCTTGGCGAGCGATTCCGACGAAGCGGCCGGATGCTGCCCGCTGGCGTCACGTACCACGCAAGCTGGGTCGATGCCGCGGGCGCGCGCTGCTTTCAGGTGATGGAGACGGCCGATCGGGCGTTGTTGGAAACCTGGGTCAGCCGCTGGAACGATCTGGTCGAGTTCGAGATTGTGCCGGTCGTGACTTCGGCGGAGTTTTGGGCCCAGACGCAGTCCGGCGAGTAGGGCGATTCAGGAGAGAACCCCCAAGCGCGGTCAGGGGTCCCCGGCGTCATCTGGCGCGAGGAGGTTGGGCGCAAGCGACGGGCTGCCGGGCAGGCGTGCGGCCGGCCGGCAGCCCGTGGCTGGCGCTGCGGCGCGTGTGGCGCCGAGCGGGCAAAGATCACTTCGAATCGGAGATCATTGTCGCGGGCGTCGTCCAGTAATCGGACTTGAGCCGCGCGGGGTCGAGCTCGACTTGCCCGATGTCCAGCGTGATCCGCCCGGCGGGGCCGATGCCGCGGAACTCGGCGCGGCGGACGGTGTGGGCCGCGCTATCGTAGTCGATCGCCAGCGTCAGCGAATCGCGCAACGACTGGACGAATCGGCCGAGCCATTCGGGTCCGGCGGCACTCGTCGGGAACGGGAAGCCCGTCACGCGGAACACCCACTGACGCGGATTGGTGCGATTCACCTCCACGTGGGCCGCGCGCTGTTCGAGATAGGCGATTAGCGCGTCCGGTTGTGTCGGCCAATTCACGTGGTCGGCGATGATGCCGACGCCGGTGGCACCGATTTCGGCCGGCGGTATCGTGCGCGTCCACGGAACATCGCCGGTCTGGGGGTCATAGTGGAACTCGTGGAGGGTTTGCCGGACCAGAGCGCTCACATCCGGTACAACCGGGGCGACGAACTCCAGCTCGCCGATGCGGGCAAAGCGGGCGGTGCGGAGGGCGTACGTCGTGGGGCCGGTGCGCTCGACGCGCACGTCGCTCGCGGCCTGCTTGAGCCCCGCGATGACCTGGTCCGCCGTGGCCGTATCGCTGAGCTGGAGCAGGAACCGCAGGAGCTGTTCGACGACCATACGCTGCTCCAGGCGGAATGTGTAGGACACCGCGCTATCGCCCTGCGAAAAGCCCAGGTCCGCCGGCATCACACCAAACTGATCCAGCGGCTGCTGCGCGAAATCGTTCCACGCGCGACCGCGGATCAGGTATTCCGTGAACGTCACGCGGTGCGAAGGGGCGGGGGGCGGCGCGCCGAACAGGTTGCTCAACAACTCGCCAGGCACGCCGCCGCACGAGCCGCCGTTGCCGCGGCAGTACTGCCAGGCGTCGGTCGGCGTCTGCGTGATCACGAGCACGGCGTCGAGGTCGTTCCACTCCGGGTTGTCGGCTTTCATGAGCACGTGCACTTCGGCGTACTGCGTGTCGTCCTGCGGGCCGGGGCCGGCCCGGTCGAGCACGATCTCGCCGCTCACCTGCACGTTGCCGAAATCGACGTCCGCGATCCGCATCGACAGCGATTGGGCGAGTGCCGCGCGGAAGCCGTCGAAGATCGTGGCGGCGGTCACCGGGGTGGCGTGGCCCACGGCCAGCCAGAAGCCGAGCACGAGGGCGGCGGCGATGCCGGTGGTGGCAAGCGCGAAGCGCTTATGTGTTCTCATGAATGAGCTTTCCTTCCGGGTCCCCGCCGAGGGGTTCGGCAGAGGAGCTTGTAGCCAGCGAGCCTGGCGATCCGCGTCTGCGCGGTCCGGGAGCGCGACTGCGCGCCCGATCCGCTCGAGATTGCGGTGCCGGCAGGCGTCCTGGGGGTCGTGGCAATCGGACATGTGCGATCCTCCTATGACTGCAAGTGGGCGAGCTTGTCGCGCAGAGCCAGCCGGGCCCGGTAGAGCCGGCCCTCGACCGCCCGCACACTCATGGATAGCAATGCCGCCAAGTCCGCCTGGCAGCGGCCTTCGAAATAGAAGCCCGCGAGCAGTTCCTGGTCGGCGGCGGACAACTCGGTTAGCGCCAGCAGCAGTTGGTCGCGGACTTCTTTGCGGGCCAGCAGTTCCGCCGGCAGCTCTTCAGTGTCGAACCGTTGCGCGATGGCGCGGGCGAACTCCGGCTCGGCGACAGCGCCGTCCAGAGGCGTCCGGCTTTTCCGCCGCCGGTGCTCGCGCAGCAAATTCTGCGCAATCCGCCACAGCCAGGGCTCGGCGTTGTCTTCGCGCAGGTCGCGGGCGTTGAGATGCGCCCGCAGCCAGAGCTGCTGCATGAGGTCGTCGACCAGGTGTACGTCGCGGCCCGTGCGGACGGCGAAGTAGCGGCAGAATGCCTGGCCGCAGGCTTCGAACGTCCGCTGAACCGCGGTCGCGGGGTCGTTCGTCGCGCTCATCGCCGCTCCTCGGTGCGCCGCCAGGCTGGTCATGGTCAACGATGCCTCCGCCATTCTAATTCCGCGCGGACTCTACCGGTCCGATGCGCGAGCGAGCTGGACCCCACGGGAATTCGGTTAATCGGAGGTGCGGCGGCGCAACACTATCAGGGCGACGAGCCGGAGGGCTGTTGCATGAGCGATGGGCGGTGCTATGGCCGGCGAGGCGCCGGCCGCTACGCCACGAAATCCAGCGCGACTTTGTGCATCCCGCCGGTGACGGCGTGATCGGTTTCCTCGCTGGTGATGCAATCCCAGACCGGGCAGACGTGCTGGCAGAGCAGGCAGCCGACGCACAGGTCGCCCTCGACGCGGGCCTTGCGCTGCTCGCGGTCGAATTGCATGGCCTGGTTGGCGCCGTCGTAGCAGACGACGTGGCACAGGCCGCAGCCAATGCACTTGTCGGCATCGACCTTCGAAATCACGTGCTTGGCCTGGTGGTGCTCGGACGGATCGACCGTCTGCGGCAAGCCGCGGCCGACCAAGTCGCGGACGGACGCCAGGCCCTTCGACTCCAGGTAATCCGCCAGCCCCTCGCACAGCGGCTCGATGATGCGGTAGCCGTAGTGCATGATGCCGGTCGTGACTTGCAGGTTCGAGGCACCCATCAGCAGGAACATGGCCGCGTCCTGCCACGTCTCCAGGCCACCGATGCCGGAGACCGGGAGGCTCAGCTCTTTGCTCTGGGCGAGCTCGGCGACGAAGCGGAGGGCGATGGGCTTGACCGCGGGGCCGGAGAAGCCGCTGATCGAGCCGCGGCCCTGGATCGTGGGCTTGGGCGCGAGCGTGTCGAGGCCGACCTCGGTGATCGCCCGCAGCGTGTTGATCGCGGAGATCGCGTCCGCCCCGCCGTGCTTGGCGGCGATCGACGGCGGCAGGATGTCGGTGATGTTGGGCGTCATCTTGGCCATGACGGGGATCTTGACCGAGTCTTTGACGACGCGGGTGTAGCGTTCGAGCAGGTCGTACTGCTGGCCGATCTTGTGGCCGGCACCCTCGATTGCCATCTGCGGGCAGGAGAAATTCAGCTCCAGCAGATCGGCGCCCGCGGCGGCGACGCCCTGAGCGAGCTCGCGCCAGCCGGCGTCGGAATAACCCATGATGCTGACCATGACGCGGCGGTCGGGGAAATGCTGCTTGAGCCAGGCGATGTCCTTGAGGTTCTGCTTGAAGGGGCGCTCGCTGATCATCTCGATGTTCTGGAGGCCGATGAAGCGGCGGTCGCCGTTGTGCAGGGCGTTGAGCCGCGGCGTGGGATCGACGATCTGGTAGGCCTCTTCGAGGCCGACGGTCTTGTAGAGCACGCCGCCCCAGCCGGCCTCGAACGCGCGGGCGATCATCTCGGCGGTGTTACTGACGGGCGAGGAGGAGAGGCAGAACGGGTTCTGGAAGTGCAGGCCGCAGAAGTCGATTTCGAGGCTCGGATGCGAGCGCTTCGGGCGGCGGGCCGGCGTGCGCAGCGGAAAGGCCTGCGCGATCGCGTCCGCGGCCTTCTTGCCGTCGAGCACGGAGGCCGCGACGGTCTTGCCGGCGGCAACCAGGTCGCCACCAATGAAGATGCGCGGATTCGTCGAGCACAGGCTCTGCTCGTCGGCCATGGGCCGGCCGTTGGGGCGCGTCTCGAGCGAACCGGCGAACAGGGCGTTCAGATCGGGCGAAAGGCCGGCGCCGATGGCTTCAATCAGCACGTCGGCCGGCAGGTTCCAGGCCGTGCCGCGGACATCCACAGCGTTGTCGGGCACAAAGCGGCCGGGCTCCTTCCAGCGGATCTCGACGCCGCGGAGGCTGAGCAGGCGACCATCGGGGCGGCCGACGATCTTCGTGACACGGGAATTGGGTTTGAAGCGGATGCCCTCGTGGAACGCCAGCGTCTTCTCCTCGATGTCGGCGGGCAGCTCCTCCATCGATTCGAGCGAGACGGCGTAAACGCGGGCGGCGCCGAGGCGCTTGGAGGTGACGGCGCAGTCCATCGCGACGGAGCCACCGCCAACGACGACGACCTGCTTGCCCTTCACGAGCTTGGTGAGCTCCGCGCGGCCGTCGGGGCTCTTGCTGCGGCTGAGGAACGCGTCCCACTGGTGCACGCCGCGGAGGTCCTCGCCGGGGAGGCGCAGGCGATAGGACTCGTCGCAACCGGAGGCGAGGAAAACCGCGTCGCATCCTCCCTGGAGCAGCGCTTCGAGGTCCTGGCGGGACTTTACGGAGTGGCTGCACTCAAACTTCACCCCCAGGGCTTTGATGAGGTTGATTTCGTGATCGAGCAGCCCCTGAGACAGGCGATGGTCGGGGATGCCGTAGCGCAGGAGGCCGCCGGACTGCGGCATCTTCTCATACACGGTGACGGCGTAGCCCTTGCGAGCGAGGCTGGCGGCGGCGGAGAGGCCGGCGGGGCCGGAGCCGATGACCGCGACCTTCCGATCGCCGGCGGGCGGGGCCTGGAGCACCTGCATCTTCTCGCGACGCTCGTAGTCGGCCAGGAAGGCTTGCAGCTCGTTGATGCGGATCGGCTGGTCGAGGCCGGAGCGTATGCAGCCCTTGACGCACAGCCGGCAGGTCGGGCAGACCTGCGCGCACGTGGCGGCGAGGATGTTGTGCTCGCGCAGGGTGCGCACGGCGCCGCGGATGTCGCCCATGCGGAGCTTGAAGATCCACTTGGCGGGGTTTGTATCGGCCCCGCAGCCGGCGTTGCACGGGGGGTCGTCGCAAATCAGGCAGCGGCCGGCTTCGGTGAGGGCCGCCTGAAGGCTCATGATGCCGTTGTGGTGCCCGTTTCCGTGGGTGGCGTTAAGCACGAGAGAACTCCTTCGTTGTGCAAGCGTCGTGGAGGCGCTGTCAAACCCGCTCCACATACGGCGTCGGTCACGGAGAGCTGACGCTACGCGGGCCGGGCGTCACACCTGCCCGGGGTTCGCGCGCGGGATGAACTGTCCGTGCCCGTTGCGGCCGACGAACTTGTAGTCCGCGACCACCTGTTGCCCCCGGCAGAACGTGTGCTCGGCAAAACCAGCGAGATTCCAGCCCTGATACGGGCTCCAATCGCAATTCGTCTGCATCTGGTGCCAATCGACCTTGCGCTTCTGCGTCGGGTGGACGATCGCCAGATCGGCGTCGCTACCGATCTGCAGCGTTCCCTTCCGCGGATACAGGCCCATGACGCGGGCCGGGGCGGTGCAGCACTTGTCGACGAACTGATTGACGGTCAGCCGCCGCTTGAGCACACCCTGAGTGTAGACCACTGGTAGCAGGGTCTCCAGTCCGGGCATGCCCATCGGGATTTTTGTCCAATCGCCGTTCCACATGGCCTTCTGGGCCCGCGTGAACGTGCACGTGTCGGTGGAAATCGAGCAGACCTCGCCATTTTTCAGGCCGGCCCACAGCCGCTTCTGGTCCTGCGGCTTCTTGATCTGCGGGCAGGTGGCGTAGAGGTGCCCGTCCTTGCCGGCGAAGACGCGGTCGTCCAGCGCAAGGTACTGGGCACAAGTTTCGGCCAGGACGTGCACGCCGTCTTCTTGGGCCCGCTTGACCAGGTCGGCGCCTTCGCCGGTGCTCATGTGCACGACGAACAGCCGCCCGCCCGTGGCCTTGGTCCATCGGATGGCGCGCTCGATCGCCTCGGCCTCGATGAAATTGGGGCGCGTCAGCGTGTGCAGATACGCACCATGCTTCTTCATCTCGGCGGGCGTGTGGTGCCGCTCGATGAGCATGTCGAGCACGCGGCTGGACTCGGCGTGCACGCAGAGCATGCCGCCGAGGTCGCGGAGGGTTTCGAGGGCGCCGTAGATGGCGGCGTCGTCGGACTGCCAGCCCTGGGCCGCGTAGATCATGAATTCCTTGAAGGTCGGGATGCCCTGGTCGATCATCCGCTTAATGTCTTGCTTCTGGCGCTCCCAGTTGGTGATCGCCAGGTGCAGCGAATAGTCCACGCAGGCCTTGCCCGCGGCCCGGCCTTGCCAGTTGTCCACCGCCTGCTGCAGCGTCTCTTCGCCGTACGGAATCGCGAAGTCGATCAGCGTGGTGACGCCGCCGCAGGCCGCGGCCCGCGTGCCGGAGTCGTAGTCGTCGGCGGAGACGGTGCCGCAGAACGGCAGAGCGAGGTGCACGTGGGCGTCCACGCCGCCCGGGATGACGTAGCGGCCCTGGGCGCTGACGAGCTTGGCGCCGTCGGCGCTGGTTTTCGCGAGGCGCGGGCCGATGGCGACGATCTTCTCGCCGCGGATCCCGACGTCGGCCAGCACGGTCTTGCGGGCGGTGACGACACGTCCGCCGTGGATGATGGTGTCGAGTTTCATGCGGTCCCCTTGCAAAGGCCAATGGTCCGCCCAGCGGACCCTACGGGCTCGCGCGTCCACGGGATTATTGTCCGCAGGACGCCGGGGCGAAGTCAAGGGAGAAGTAGCGGGCACGCACGGCGGCATCGCCTGAGCACAACCGAACTCGCCATCAAAGCCCGATTAGGGCAACGAACGGGTCGATGTCACCGAAGGTGACGCGGCCGTCGCCGTTGCAGTCGGCGTTGAGCCAGGGGCAGTCGGGGTGGTGCTGGTTCCAGGCCGACTCGCCGGCGAGGGCCTCGACGAAGGGGTCGATGTCGGCGAACGTGACGCGGCCGTCGCAGTTGGTGTCGCCGGGGCAGGGGTCGCTGGGCGCGCCGGGCAACGGTGCGCCAAACTCGTACGCGCCCATGTCGACCACGCCCGTGACCCACCCGGGCGTAGCGACGCCGGTGTCAGGCGTGGGCGGGTCGTCGACGACGCGCGTATGGCCGTCGAGGTCTATGGGGAACAAGTCCGAATGGCAGCCGTCCGCATCGAGGTCGAGCGCGTCACGCGCGACGAGCAGGTTGTTCCCGGCGTCGATACAGGGCGACCCGGACGACAGGCGGTAGTCGTTGTCCGCCCATGTGTTGGGGTCGCTGTCCAGTCCGTCGGGATCGACGAAGAGCGGGTCAGCGTCGATGTTGGCAGTACCTAGCCAACCGCCCTCGACGTCGCTGTAGCGGACGGAGGGAGTCGAGTTCGGGTCGATCTGGTCGGGGACGTTGCCCCAGAGGATGCAGTTGGAGACATCGCCCGCGGTAGCTCGCAGGCCGCCAGGGGAGGCTGGGGCGATGTTGTTCACAATGGTGCAATTGCGCAGGGCGCCGCCGCTTAGGTAGAGCCCCCCTATGCTGCTGGTGGCCGAGTTGCCAGCGAACAGGCAGTTGGTGGCGAACAGGCTGCCGCCGGGCGCCACGACGGCCCCGCCTATCCGGCCGGCAGCGTTGCCGTTGAAAAGGCAGTTCCATGCGTACAGCGGCGCCGACTCAAAGTAGGCGGCGCCGCCGTAGTATCCCGCCGAGTTTCGTTCAAGCGAGCAGGCATAGATACGCAGAGTCGGAGTGTAGCCGGCGCCCATGTACACCGCGCCGCCCGCCTGCGTGGCGTGGTTGCCCCTGAACAGGCAGTTCTGCACGAGCGGTCCGGAAGCTGCGCCGGGGAACTTGCCAACGCGCAGTGCCCCGCCATTCTGGAGCGACGAATTGTCCGTGAAGGTACAGTCGATCACAGTAGCCGTTGACTCCCACAAGCTCAGTGCCCCGCCGCCGACGGCGGCACGGTTCTTGTCAAACGCGCAGTGCGAGAATGTCGGATGCGACATGACGACCGCCCCGTTCGTCGTACCCGCGGCGTCGACGCCGCCGGAGTACCGCCCCCAGTTGCCACGGAACGCGCAATGGCTCACGGTCGGGTGCCCAATACTCGTCCAGTATAGCAGGTCGCACCGCAGCCCACCGCCGGCGTCGTCCGGAGCCTGAGACCCGTCGGCATTCCCGCCAGTAATCGTGAAGCCGTCGAGCACGGCGGTCGCGTCCGTCGAGCTGGCGAGCACGACGTGGAGGCTGTTGTCCGCGTTGTTGGCGAAGTCGGGGCCGTCGTCGCCGGCCAGATCGCCGCTGAGGATCGAGACGTAGGTGTTCGGATCGCGTGAGTCCGGATCGGCGGCGCCGAGGCCGGCGTAGCCGCCGTTGAGGGCGAGGCCACTGCGCATGGCGAAGCTCGCGCTGCGGTTGCCGGTTCCGCCGGGGCTGGCGGCAGCGTGGTCGGGAAGGTACGTGCCGTGTGCTACGTGGATCTCGGTGATGTTGGGGTCCAGCGCGGCGAACTTCAGGGCATCCTTGAGAAACCGATAGGCGACCGGCCAGCGCGTACCGTCGCCGCCCGCCGGTGCACTGGCGTCCACGTACAGGATCGTCGCCTCGCACCCGTCCAGGATGCCGTCGTAGTCGGCATCCAGAGCGTTGCCAAACGCGAGGTCGCATTCGTCCGGCCAGCCGTTCGAGTTGCAGTCGCTGCTGGTTCCAAGGCCGATGTCCTCGCTGTCCGGCACGCCGTTCCCGTTGCAGTCCGGGTTAAGCTCGTCGGCCCCCATGTCGACGACGGCGATGTCGTCGGCGTTGCCGTCCATGACGCGCGGCTCGCCGTCAGAGTCCGTGTCGTTTGGATCGGGCAGGCTGTTTGGATCACCGGCGTCGATGCAGGGCGACCCCGGCCCCAGCCGCGGGAGGCCCTGCAACGAGTACAAGAAGCGGGGATCCGCATTGGTGTTGCCCGTTCCGGAAGCGGAGCCCCAGCCGTCGCTGTAGGTCGCTGTGGCGATGCCGCCAACGTTGCCGCCGCTGTTGCCCCACACGATGCTGTTCGTCACGACGAGACCGCCCTCGCTGTAGAGCCCGCCGCCGTTGCCGTACGGACCGCTGCCGTAGAGGGAAACCGCGTTGCTGCTGAACGTGCAGTTCCTGACCGTGGGGTTTCCGGCGGATGTGTAGAGACCGCCGCCGTAGCTGCCCGTGCCTCTTGTGACGTTGCCGACGAACGTGGAGTTTGTCAGCGTCGGGCTGCCGCCGGAGTTGTACAGGCCGCCGCCCTTGTAGGTGGCCAGGTTCCCGATGAACGTGCAATGCATGAGCGTCGGGCTACCAAGGCAGTAGACGCCGCCGCCGGAGCAGTCGCCCGGCGAGGACGGACCGTTGGCGGCACCCGCGGCGATGCGCACGCTGTCTAGCACCGCCGTCAGGCCGACGCCCGCGGGCGCGGTGACGACGTGATAGCTGTTCTCGCCGTCGTTCGCGAAGCCGGGGCCGTCGTCGCCGGCGAGATCGCCGCTGAGCGTCGTCGTAAATACCCTGGGATCGCGCAGGTCGTGGTCGGGCGCGACGAGGCCGGCGTAGCCGCCGCGGACGGCCACTCCATCCAAAAGTGTGAACGTCGCCGACCGCGGGTCGTTCGGGTCTGTCCGAGCGGCGGGCCGGTACGTCCCCTGCGCGACGTGGATCTCCGTGATGTTGGGGTCGGCCGCCGCCGTAGCGAATGCGTCTTGAAGGGACTGGTAGGCCGCCGGCCAGGATTGACCGTCGCCGCCCGGCGGGGCCGTGGCGTCCACGTAGATGACCGTCGCGGAGCAAAACGCCGGCCGCAGGGCGGCGGCAAGCACGATGGCGTACAGCGGGCGCAGCACTCCTGTCCCCTTTGTGCACAGCAGGCCGGACGCAAATCCCGGGCGCGCCCGGCCGAACGGACGGCGGTATTCCCGCGGGACCCCACGCCCCGCGCGACGAACCGCCTCCACCGCCAGCATAGCACAACGGGGTACGGCGGAGCAACTGGAATCCAGCCGCTGTGAGCGTGACCACTCGCTGCGCGACCTCGGCCGGAGCCGTTGCGGCTTTGCAGCACAACCGACCCCACCAGCCCCAATATAGGGTGCGTCCTCGACGCACCTTCTGCCGTTGCCAACCCCGCACCCGCCCGAACCCCCACATTTCCAGCCCGCCAGCCGAAGGTCGCCAACCGGGGGGTAGCGCGCCGGCGAAATCTGGCAACCTTCGGATGTCCGCCCCGAAAACGCCCCCCCCGTTCGCTCATCCGTCGCTCGCACTCCGGGCTCCGAGCGCGCGGCCGGTCGCCCGTTTGCGTTTCCCGCCGCGTTTCGGCATAATCAGATAATTGGCCTATCGGATATCGTTATCCACAAAAGAGGGAGCGTATGTTCCGCATCCTCGATACAAAGCAACTGGCCTCCGACGTAAAGTGGTTCCGCATCGCCGCCCCGCTCGTCGCCAAGCACCGCCAGCCCGGACAGTTCGTCATCCTCCGGCTGGACGAGACCGGCGAGCGCATCCCGCTCACGATGGCCGCCGCCGACCCCAAAACCGGCACCATCGAGCTCATCGTCAAGGCCATCGGCAAGACCACGCGCGTCCTCTTCACCAAGCAGGCCGGCGACACCATCCAGGACATCATGGGCCCCCTCGGCCGACCCACCGAGATCCACAAGGTCGACCACGCCGTCCTCGTCGGCGGCGGCGTCGGCACCGCCGTCATCTACCCGCTCGCCAAGGCCCTCCAGGACGCCGGCTGCTTCGTCACCGCGATCACCGGCGGCCGCACCAAGGAGTTGGTCGTCCTCGAAGACGAGCTGAAGAAGGTCTCGAATGCCGTGTACGCCACCACCGACGATGGCAGCTACGGCTTCAAAGGCACCGTCGCCGACAAGCTCCGCGAGCTGATCGCCGTCAACCGTCCCCCCTCTCAGGGGGAACCACAGGGGTGTCGAGCCATCGGCGTCGTCTACTGCGCCGGCCCCGTCCCCATGATGAAGGCCGTCTGCGACCTCACCAGGCCCTTCGGCATCAAAACGATCGTCTCCCTCAACCCCATCATGGTGGACGGCACCGGCATNNGAGTTCGACGGCCACCAGGTCGATTACGCCGAGCTCTGGGACCGCCTCGGCGCCTACAAGGCCCACGAGAAAGTCGCGCTGGACCGCTGGGAACACGAATGCAAGATCGGGGTGGGCAAGTGAAGAGTGACATGTGAAAAGTGACACGTGACAAGTGAAGCTCGTGCAGGCCGCCCCCTGTCACCTTTCACCTGTCCCCTGTCACCCGCACGGAGATAGTCGATGCCCCTGACCCCCAAAGAGCGTATGGCGATCCCCCGCCAGCAAATGCCCGAGCGGCCCGCCGACGTCCGCAACCGCGACTTCAACGAAGTTAACGTCGGCTTCCAGGAGTCGCTCGCCCAGCTCGAAGCGAACCGCTGCCTCCAGTGCAAAGACGGCAAGTGCACGCGCGGCTGCCCCGTCGGCATCGACATCCCCGGCTTCCTCGAGCACATCGCCGCGGGCGACCTGAAGAGCGCCGCCGAACTGCTCCTCTCCGCCAACGCCCTCCCCGGCATCACCGGCCGCGTCTGCCCCCAGGAAGAGCAGTGCGAGCAGGTCTGCATCCGTGCCAAGGGCAAGAACGGCCGCCCCGTCGCCGTCGGCCACCTCGAACGCTACGTCGCCGACTGGGCCCGCGAAAACCTCGACATGAAAACCCTCCTCGCCCCTGCCACCGGCCTCAAGATCGCCGTCGTCGGCTCCGGCCCCGCCGGCCTCACTTGCGCCGGCGAGCTCGCCAAGAAAGGCCACGACGTCACCATCTTCGAAGCCCTCCACACCGCCGGCGGCGTGCTCACCTACGGCATCCCCGAGTTCCGCCTGCCCAACAAGGTCATCGACGCCGAGGTCGACCGCCTCCGCCAGATGGGCGTCAAGATCGTCTGCAACGTCGTCATCGGCCGCACCTTCACCATCGACGAGCTCCTCAACGAAGAGGGCTTCTCCGCCATCTTCATCGCCAACGGCGCCGGCCTACCCATCTTCATGAACATCCCCGGCGAGAACCTCAAAGGCGTCTACTCCGCCAACGAGTACCTCACCCGCTCGAACCTCATGCGCGCCTACACCTTCCCCAAGAACGACACCCCCATCGTCAAGGGCGAGCACGTCGTCGTGGTCGGCGGCGGCAACGTCGCGATGGACTCCGTCCGCACCGCCAAGCGCCTCGGTGCCAAGGAGGCGATCCTCGTCTACCGCCGCAGCCGCGAGGAAATGCCCGCCCGTATCGAGGAAGTCCACCACGCAGAACAGGAAGGCATCATCTTCAAGCTGCTCTGCAGCCCGATCCGCGTCCTCGGCTCCCCCGACGGCTGGGTCAAGGGCGTCGAGTGCATCCGCATGGAGTTGGGTGAGCCCGACGATTCCGGCCGCCGCCGCCCAGTCCCGATGAAGGGCTCCGAGTTCACGCTCGACTGCGACATCGTCATCATGGCCATCGGCACGCGGTCCAACCCGCTGCTCACCCAGGCCACCCCCGGCCTCAAGCTCAACAAGTGGGGCTACATCGAGATCGACGACACCGGCGCCACCAGCAAGCCCGGCGTCTTCGCCGGCGGCGACATCGTCCGCGGCTCCGCCACCGTGATTCTGGCCATGGGCGACGGCAAAAAAGCCGCCGCGACGATCGACCAGTATGTGCGGACCAAGCACGGCCTGCCGGCGGTCGTGCCCCCCTCTCCCTCCTAGGGCGAGGGCCGGGGTGAGGGTCCGTGCCGGCCGTCTGCCCGAGTTCCGTGGGTGCTGGGTCGTGCCTCACGGGACGGGCGCGAAAGGCAGCGATGTTTGAGCTCGTCGGTGAAATCGCGGCCCGCGAGACAATCGCCGTCGGCAGCGCGATCCGTGAAATCGCCCGCCTGCGCAAGGTCTACGGCCCTGGGCGATGGCGCAAGATAAAGGGCCAGGCCCGGGTTCGCCTCGCCGATGGTACAATACGGATAGCAGAGGTGCACTGGTACGAGGCGCATGGCCTCGGTCTGAAAGAACTGAAGCTGAAGCGCTTCTTGGATCAGCCATGAAACCGAAAAGGCCGCCGAGATTCCGCCTCGTCGTCTGCCTGCGAAATGACGATTACCCCGTCTCGCTGGAGCCGCGCAAGATCTACTGCGCCGTCGCGGACCGCGCCGCCGCCGCCCATAACTTGCTCCGCGTGATCGACGAATCCGGCGAAGATTACCTCTACCCGACGGAGTATTTCGCGCCCATCCGCGTCGCCGCGCCCCTGCGCCGGGCGCTCAAGATCGGCTGACGCGCGACCGGCGACAGCCTCCGCGCCCCCGTGACCATCATCGTCGCCATGGGCCACGGCAAGAAAGCCGCCGTGACCATCGACAACTACGTCCGCTCGAAGCACGGCCTGCCTGCGAATCCGCCTCGCGTGTGATCCGCGCCGTGTTGATGATCCGAGCCGCGATCGGTAGTGGTTTTCCCTCCAATTCCCGCCAAACTCCGCCCAAACCCGCCAGACTCTAACAACCTTGTTCTTCTTCGCGTCCTCGGCGTCCTTCGCGGTGAATACTTGTCTACATGGACGACGACCGCTTCGGCCCCAAGACCTTCTACGCCGACTTCCGCTTCGCCAACGAGGTCGATGCCGCGCCCCGCGACTGGCTCTGGCCCGGCCGCATCCCTCTCGGCAGCCTCACCCTCCTCGTCGGCGACCCCGGCCTCGGCAAATCGCTCCTCGCCGCCGACCTCGCCGCCCGCGTGTCCGCACCCCAACCCTGGCCCGACCAGCCCAACCCGTATCCCTATCCCGCCGGCGTCGTCTTCGCCTCGCCCGAGGACTCCGCCGCCGAGACCGTCCTGCCCCGCCTCGCCGCCGCCGGCGCCGACCTCGACCACATCTCCCTCCTCGCCGGCGTAACCCGCAAACCCTCGTACTTGCACGTCCACCCTTCGGTCGCGGCCCTCTACCCGCCGGGCTATAAGTTCGACGACCCCGCGCGTGCCGAGGCCGCGCCGCTCCGCCTCCCCGACCATGCCGACGAGCTGGAACAGGCCATCCGCGCCCACGACCATCCGCGCCTCGTCGTCCTCGATCCGCTCGCCGCACTTCTCTCGCCCGCCGCCCAAGGCAATCCCGCCCCGCTCCTCGCCTCGCTGGCCGACATCGCCCACCGCAAGGGCCTCGCCATCCTCGCCATCGGCCACCTCGCCAAGGGCCGCTCCCACCGCATCTTGTACCGCCTCCGCGGCTCCCTCAGCTTCGCCGCCGCCGCCCGCACCGTCCTGCTGATTTCGGCCGACCCCGACCACCCCGACCGCCGCGTCCTTTCCGCCGTGAAAATGGCCTACGGCCCCCTGCCCCCGCCCCTCGCCTTCCGCATCGCCTCTTCCGCGACCACCCCGCACGACATCCGCCTGTGCGAGAACCGCCCGCGCGACAATCGCTCGTGCAAGGACCGCTCGTGCGAGAATCCCTTCTCGCACGCCGACCGCTCGTGCGAGAATCCCTTCTCGCACCCCGACCTCGAAATCCTGGACTGGCGATACGCCTATCCGATCGCGCCCTCCAACTCTGAATCCTCGAACGCGAGACGTTCTTCTCCGGTCTCGCCCGCCGCCGCTGAACTCGCCCGGCTGCAACCCTCCCGTCCGTTTCCGCCCGCCCCGCACCTCATCTGGGAAGATCGCTCGTGCGACAATCGCTCGTGCGAGAATCCTTTCTCGCACGTCACCCCTACGGTCGTCCGCTCGTGCGAGAATCCCTTCTCGCACGCCGACCCCGCGCCAGAATCTGACCACCTTCCGCCCCTTGGTCCCTCGGTCCCTGCTCCTCAATCCGTCATTCACAATTCCCCGCCGCTGCCGCGGCCCTCTGGCAACGCCCCGACCTCCTCGACCTGCCGGCGGAAACCTATTCCGCCCTCTCCGAGGCCTGCTCCTGGCTCGCCGACTACCTCGCCCCCGGCCCCCGCCCCGCCCGCGACCTCATCCGCGACGCCCACACCTCCGGCGTCTCGTACCGCACACTCGTCCGCGCCAAACAACTCCTCCGCGTCCGCTCCGTCCGCTCCCTCGACGACGGCATCTGGCGCTGGCACCCGCCCCGCCCCGCAACATCAGAGCCCGAGCGGGAGCGCTTGTCATTACCCACATCTT
>PMMM01000197.1 GCA_003162245.1 Phycisphaerales bacterium | reverse complement strand
AGAAAAAGTGAAAACGCTCTAGTCGCGAAGATACGTACAAGCCCCGGGCTCCATGCGAACCGCCTCTGATCGGCACAGCACGGAGCCGTCAGCTTCCCACTTGGGGCCCCTCGTCGTCCCCGCCTCGCGCCCCCGGCGTCCTTCACGGCGAAAGACAACCCCCCGTGCCCCTGGTCACTTCCTCACGCCCCAAAACCTGCCAGAATCCGTCAGTCCGCGCCGCGAGCCCACCGCTCCAGCAGCGCCGCGAACTGCGCGAGGTCGGGCTCGAACTCGAGCGTGTGGCCGGCGGCGGGGAATGTGTGCACGGCGAGTTGGCGTTCGGCCACCTTCGTCAGCCACGTCTGCGTCGGAGTGTTGCGGATGATGCGTTCGCGCCCGGCGAGGGCCAACGTGACCTCCGCCTTCAGCGACCCCGGCTGCACACGGGCCAGCTGGCGGTCCAGGCGGGCGGATTCGTAGAAAAAACGCGCGGTGGCGTGCGTCAGCTTCAGCGGATCGTCGGCGATGAACCGCTGCCCCGTCGGATTCCCGGTGAAGAGGGCCGGATCGTTCAGCGGAATCGGGAAGCGGCGCGCAGGCCGCGTCAGCATTGCCAGCCCGATTTGAATTCGGGCCCAGATGCCCACGTCGACCGCCGGAAAGAACCCCGGGGCGATCAGCAGGACGCGCTCGACCCGCTCGGGCTGCTTCAGCGTCCACGCGACCGCGAGTTTTCCGCCCCAACTCACGCCGACCACCCGGAAACGCCGCACGCCGAACTCGCGCGTCGCCCACGCGGCGATCTCATCCAGATCTTCAAGCCAGCGCCGCGCCGCCGGCGTGTCGCCGCGGGCCTGCGCGTTCACACCGCTCCCGCGTCGGTCCGGCAGGATGACGAGCGACCCGCCGGTCGCCAGTTGCGCGGCCGACCACTCGAACCAGCCCCCGTGCGACTGGATGCCGTGCAGGTACAGGATCGCACGCTCCGGGTGCCCACCGCTGGGCTGCCAGGCGCGCCCACCGACGGTGTAGCCATCCCTCATCGTCCAGGATTGAAGCTGCGGAGGAGAATGCGGCGGTCGCATGAGTCCGCGTTACAGCTCATGCTGATGCAGGATGACGAACTTCTGCCCGACGAGCACGCGGATGGCATTCTGCACGTCGTCCACCTGGATCGCGAGGCACGGCCGGCGCTCTTTGCCCGCCCAAACCGTGTAGACGTAGTTGATATTGACCTCGGCGGAGATCAGGGCGCTGCACAGGACCATGATCGAGCGTTTGCCGGGCGGCAGCTCGACGACCATCAGCTCGCTCTCGCTGAGGGCGAAATGGGCGTCGGAGAGGGTCTGGTGCGCCAGGTCCGGGTCGTCCACCAGCAGCCGCACGATGGCGCAGTCCACCGACGCGTCCACCGCGAGGCCGAGAATGTGCACCGGCTCATCTTCCAGCAGCCGCGTGACCCGCAGGAGCTGCCCGACCCGATTCTCCAGGAAGATCGAGAGCTGGCGACAGCACGGGTACTCACTGCCTTCGGCGGTATGTAGGGGTTCGACGTTCATGTGGGTGGCGAGGTGATTCCCAAGAGTATCGCGACACGCTACGGCGAAGCACAACTTCGCCATCCTGGGTTTAGATTAGCTTTGCGTGCGGCCGCTGTACAGCCGAAAATCCCGTTTCTGCGGAATCCCGGGAGCACGGTTGTGACTGACGCCTTTGCCCTTACCCATCCCGCCCTGCTCTGGGGCAGCGCCGCCACCGCGATCCCCGTGCTGATCCACCTGGTTATGCGGCCCCGGCCGCGGCGGCTGCGGTTCCCGGCCGTGGTCCTGATGCGTGGGGTCCTGCTCACCGGGCAGCGGGCCAGCCGGGTCCGCCACCTGCTCCTGATGCTGCTGCGGGCGGCTCTGCTGGCGTGTGCCGCGGCCCTGCTGGCGGGCCCGACGTGGGCGCTGCTCGCCGCCCAGAACCCCGGGGCGACGGCGACCGCGTGCGTCGTCATCCTCGACGATTCGCTGAGCATGAAGTACCGCCCGCGGTTCGAGAGCCCCGTCACTCTGCTCGACGGGGCCCGCACGCAGGCGCTGGAGTTCCTGGACAGCTCCCACGGCTGGCCGGGCACCTCCCAGCTCGCCGTGCTCCGCGCCAGCGGCCCGGACGAAGCCGCCGCCCTGACGGCGAACCGGCCCGCCCTGGTCGCAGCGCTGCGCGACCCCGCCGCCGACCAGCCACACGCCCAACCGCTCGGCCACGCGCTCGAACGTGCGGCCCGGCTGCTGCGTTCGGCGGACCAGCCCGCCCGGAGCATCGTGTTCTTCACCGACGCCGCCGCGTCCGCATGGCGGGACGTGCGGCCGGCCATGCTGGCGGGATTGGACAACATCACAATCCGGGTCGTCGGCCCGCCGCTGGACAAGATCGCGGACCTGGGGCTCGGCGTGCCGGTGCCGCCGGCGCACGCGTGGCCGGAGTCCACGCCCACGCCCGTGCGGGTCGCGGTGCGGGCGACCGGCGTGGACGGCGAGTGCTGGCTGGTCGCGCGGCAGGGCGACAATGTCCTCGTGCGGATGGGGCCCCTGAAGGTCCCCGCGGATACGACCCGCGACGTTGCGCTGAGCCTGCCGGCGCTGCCGGCCGGTCCACACGTCGCCACGCTCGAGCTGGAACCGCAGGACTCTCTGGCGGCGGACCAGCGCGCGTACGTGGCTTGGCAGACCGGCCCGCCGCCGGAGGTGTGGTTGCTCGCTCCGTCGGGCGGCAATGCGGACGGAGACGTGTCGCGACTGATCCTGCGAAACCTACTGGCTCCGGAATTGCTCAGTCCCGCGCAGCAGCGAATCTCGTTGCGGGCGACGGACGCCGCGGAGCTGACCGCGCTGCTGGCCCGCGAGGCTCGGCGACCGGCGCTGATCGTCGTCCTCCCCGACGTCGACTTGCCCGCTACTTTGCGCAGCACTCTCCTGCAGGCGATCGAGAGCGGCACTACGGCCGTCCTTGTTCCGGCGTCCAGCTCGTCCGACCCGGACTGGCCCGGGCTGCGCGCGCTGCTGAGTGAAGCCGGGCCCACGGTTGAAACGCTGCCAACGGCGTCCGCCATGCGCCAGGAAGCCGCGGTGACGGACGCCGCCCCATCCGACGGATTAGCGGAGCTCGCCCGTTGCTCTGTCCGGCGCCGCGTGCGTTTGAGCGGACTGCTCGCAGGCGTTCAGACGAGCGCCAGCTACACGGACGGCGCACCGGCGATCCTGTCGCGGCGGCTCGGACGCGGGGACGTGCTGCTGCTGACCACCTCGCCGGACCCGCAATGGAGCGATCTCGGCGTGCGAGCGGCCGGCCTGCTGACCTGGCTGCACTATCTCATCGGTCAGTCCGTCGGGCCGCCGGCCGGGGCGGCGCAGTTCACCGCGGGGCAACTGGCGCGCGACAGCTTCGCCGCGCTGCCCGCGGCCGGCCTCGTGCAGGTACGCCAGTCCGAGCCGGAACCGCACGTGACGTGGACACGCCTCAGCAACGGCGCGCCGCAGGAGCCGTGGCCGACCGCGACGGCGGGGCTGTACGCGGTCCGGGCCGCGAGCGGCGGCGAGACGGCCGAGTATGCGGTGAATTGGCCCGCCGAGGAGTTCGACCTGACGCCGATCACGCGCGACGGGCTCGTGCAGGTTCTCGGAACAGAGCGGGTGACGTTGGAGCGCGCCGGCGCGGCGGACGTGCGGCCGGTGTCGGGGTGGCGGGCGCTCGTGGGGCGGCGGCTGGATCCGGTCGCGCTGCTGGGGCTGCTATTACTGGCGCTGTTCGCAATCGAGGTGACAGTCGCCAGCCGCCAGTCGGCCCGGCGTCCAGGCGCGGCACCGCGCGAGTGAGCGCGGCCGGTGAGGCCGTGCCCGTGAGCCGGCCAGCCCATGATTGCGACAGGAGGCGGCCCGCGTTCTTGCTGGGCGCGGCTAGCGTACTGCCTTGTCGAAATCGCAGCTCATCTGAGCCGCAACATCCATGTTGCACGGTCTGTCTGCGAGGTCTGAAAGCCGCGCCTCCAGTTGCAGCACGGCCCAGCAATTGTGAGGCAGCACACTAGACGGACGTTTCCTCTTTTGTACAATGTAGTTATGTTGACGCGCTTCTACGCCGACAACTACCGATGTCTGGTCACGTTCGAGTTTCGGCCGCGGGCTAAGCAACTTGTCATTGGCACGAACGGCACTGGGAAGTCGACAGCGCTGGATGTGCTCTCCCTCGTCCGCGACGTCTCCGTGCGTGGGCTGACATGTGCGGACGGCCTCGTCGGCAGGACGAAGACCCGCTGGCAGCAGGTCGAGCAGCAGCGCTTCGAACTGGACGTAACGGGGAACGACACGGAGTACCGCTACACGCTCGTGGTGGACGAGTGGGGTAGCCCCCGGCGCCCTCGTATCAAGCTTGAGAAGGTGGATTGTGGGGGCCGGCCGGCGTTCCTGTTCGAGGAGGGCAAGGTTCACCTGTTCAACGACCGGCACGAGGACAAGGTGCAGTATGAGTTCGATTGGCACCGCTCGGCGTTGGCCACGATTGCCGAGCGCTGGGACAATAAGAAGCTAACGTGGTTCAAACGGTGGCTCGGCAACGTTGTGCATGTCCAGATTAACCCTTGGGCGATGTCGGCCCGCTCAGAGCGGGAGTCGCGCGAGCCGACGAAGGATCTCAGCAACTTCGCGGATTGGTTTCGCCATTTGAAGCTTGAGAGTGGTCGGGCCGTGTTCGAGGCCATTTCAGAGCTGGCCGAGGCGATCCCTGGTCTGGTGGGTCTCGAAGCCAAGGAAGCTGGCCTTGACGTACGCGTCGTTCAAGCCGAAATTGCCGCGGGCCCGAACGTGGCGCCAGCAGCGTACGCTCTGCACGATCTGTCCGAGGGACAGCGCACCTTAATCGCGCTTTACGTGCTGATGCACTGTGCAGTGACGCGGGATTCGACGCTACTTATCGACGAGCCGGACAACTTCATTGCGTTGCCTGAGGTTCAACCTTGGCTGATGAAGATGCTCGACCGCACTGACGAGCAGGGCGCGCAGGTCATTCTCGTCTCGCACCACCCGGAGCTGCTGAATCAACTTGCTGGCCAAGGCGGTGTGGTATTCGCACGTCCCGACGGTCTTCAGACGCGGGCCATGCCATTTGAGCCGCCCGGCGATAGCGGCCTGACACCGGCTGAGATTGTCGCCCGGGGGTGGGAGCGTGCCTGACCGGGAGCGGGTCGCGCGGACCATCGTGCTCGTCGAGGACAAGCCTCAACAGAACCTGGTTCGCCGCTACCTTCAGCGCTGCCGCGGCAACGCGTATTCCGACCGCCAGATTGACTGGCGGCCGCTTCCGGCGGGACGCGGCTCCGGTGAACAATACGTACGGCTCGAGTATCCGAAGCAAACGAGGAGCTGCCGGTCCTCTCTTGGAAAACGCGCGTCCTGCCTGCTGATCGTTATGACGGACGCAGACACACGCGAGACACGGAAGCGGGGGGAGCAGTTGTCGCAGGAACTCATGGCCGCAGAGATGGAGCCGCGGGAGACGGCGGAACCGATTGTCGTTCTGATCCCGAAGCGCCATGTTGAAACATGGATTCAAGCATTGCTCGGCAAGGAAGTCGACGAGGAGACGGATTACACCAGGGCGCCCCATTCGTCCCCGTCGACGGAGCAAATCAAGCGCGCGGCCAACAGAGCGTACGATCTGACCCGGCCCAACACCCCGCTCGACGCGGTACGTCCGCCTTCGCTCAAGGCATCGATCCCCGAGTGGACGAAGATCCCGCCCTGAGGCTCGATCGTCCGTCGAGCCGGCAGTCTCAACGCGCCCCGGCCACGCGCCGGTGCCGGGCGGCGAATTCCGGCGCTTCCTTAATGCACGTCCCGAGGATCTTCAGCGATTGCGCAAACGCGGCCCAGCCGGTGCGCGTGAGCTCGGCGGGATGCTGCCCCACCTCGGGATAGCCCTGCTCGTCGGCCTGCACGTTCTCCCAGTTGCGGAACAGCCTGCCCCATTCGCTTTCGAGCACCTGCTGCATCGCCCGCTTGGCGCGCAGCGGGTACCAGAAGCTATCGTGGTAGATCACGCTGGCGATGTACGCCCACGGCGCGAGGACCGTCTTGAGCGACCACTCGACCGGCTTCTTCAGCGGCCCCCAGTAGATCTTGTGCTGCATGTTGCTCGCGAAAGTCATTTTCTTGAACGGACCGTCGAAGTGCCAGTTTTCCGCGGCGGCGGCCTGATCCCCAACAATCTCGATTTCTCGCGGGTCGCCACAGCCCAGCCCGCGCTCGTGCGCCAGACGGATGAACTTGATCGACAGCGGGTCGAAGCCCATCAGCTTCGCCGCCACCGCGTCGATCGCCGTCGGGTCGCTGCTGGCCAGGATGACGTTCTTCACGTGCGGCATCATGCAGCGCGGCCCGGGTCCGTCGCCGGCGAACGTACCGTCCATCACGGCGAACACGCCGCGGTGGATTTTCTTCTGGATCATCAGCAAGTCGACGAGCGTCTCGTGGATGACGGGGTGGGTCCAGTGGCGGTGCTCGTTGAGCAGGCCGCCGAACGCGTTCTTCATCGCCCCGGTGGTCGTGGTGAACACGTGCGTCTTGATCGTGGGCAGGTGGATGATGTTCTCGCCGATGAAGCGGCGGGGGATCATGAAGCCCTTCGGATAGACCTCGTTGAGGCAGAGGAACTGCTTGGTCAGGTCGCCGACGGCGTCTTGGATGCTGATCCACTCCTCGCCTTCGTACAGGTGGACGTTGCGCAGGCCGTGGGCCTCGAGCACGTTGATCTGCTTGTTCTCGCGTTCGCCGAGGTGGGCGTCGATGACGACGGTCCGATTATGGCAGCCATGAATCAGGTTGGGGTCGTACCCGTCCTGCTTCAAGGTCCGGATAACGCCCTCGAGCTGCCACGGTACGGTCGAGCTGCCGGGAAAGAAAAAATGCCAGGAGATGTTGATCTTGAGGGCCGTTTCGGCGTCCTTGGCGATCACGTCCTGGTAACCGGCCAGGTTCATCAGCTCGTGGTAATCGCGGAGCACCGTCCGCGGGCTGGTCCTCAGTACCGCAACCTTTGCTTTGGGCATCTTCCAGACTCCCTGCCAGTGAACGCTTCTGCGGCCAATCGCCCTATTGGAGTGTATACGGGAATCGCCGCCGGCGGATCGGGGCGTGTAGGAAAAAAGGGCCCCACCCGCACGTTGGTGCGGATGGGGCTTGAATGTGCCCGCGGCCTCGGGCTTCCCACGGGCACGGACTCGTGCGGTTTCATGGCCAGCGAAATACCGGCCGCACCACGACGACGGCCCGCGGCTCGTGCTCGCTGCGCGTGTCGGTTCGCACCACGCCCCCGAAACTCGTCGCGCCGCTCGCCCGCGAGATCGCGGTCACGCCGGGCGGGCCGGCGCTGCTGCCGCCGGATACCGCCGCTGTGCGGCTGATCCCACCGGTGCTGGTGGTGCGGCCGATGCTGCGGGCGACATCGCCGTCGCGGTCGATGCTGAAGTTGAAGTTAAGTGCGATGGCCGGACCGCTGCGGGAGGCCAGCGCGGTGCTGATCGACAGCGACAGGCCGTCTTCATCGACGCCCACCGCGACCGCGCGGCTGGCGCTGATCGGGCCGGTGCGGGTTTGCGTGCGGGCAAAACCAACGTCGCCCTCGTAGCGGGCGGTGGCCGCCGCGGTGCCGGATCGCCCCGGGCTACTGGTCGCGCCGGCCGAGGCGTATGCGTCGCTGCTCTGGCCCGTCGCGCTGCAAAACAACCCTGCCACACATGCGAGCGTCATCAACATGTCGTGCGTGCGTTTCATGGCTGTTTCTCCCGAGGTTCTGAATTTCAAGGTCCGCTTGCATCCTGTCGAGCAAAAATCTGCTGCGTTCGAACGCCCCTCGCGGAGGGTCCCGGCGGCACGTCGCCGCCGGGCTACCCTCCGACTGGGCGTGTTACGGCCTGACTTTGATCACCACCACGTTCGAGCGGCTGTGGCCATACTGCACGGCCCGGCTCTCCGCGTGCACGCGGGCGTCGCTGGGCCACGACCAGCCGCTTTGGCTGATGCCGATCCCGTCCGACTCCGCGCGGGCGTGATAGCGGGCGTCGCTCGTGACCCGTGCGGTGCTTCTCGACACGCCGCCATACGACACGGCCTGCGAGTCGCTGTCGCTCGAGGCGTACCCGCCCCCCACGCCGCGGCTGGTCGCATCACTACGACTAAGCGCGGTGCCATACGTGCTGAGCGCCGTCGAGGTGGACCGGCTGCGAGCCTGGCCGAAATACACGCCGTCGGCGGTCGCATTGCTGCGGCTGACGGCCAGTCCGCCACGGGCGGCGGCGATGCTCTCGCTGTCGGCCACGGCCGTGCCGCCGAAGCGGCCGGTAGCGTTGGCGGTGGAGTCGCTCAGGGCCACGCCGCGGTCGGCGGTCGCGACAGCCCGGCTGCTGGCATACCCGTTGCGATTGCCGCGGGCGTCGCTGTTGGCGACGGCCCGACCGCCGTTGGTCGCGCCGGCGATGGCCGTCGCATCGGCGTTGCCCGTCGCCGTGGCGGTGGCCGAGGCGCTGCCGCCGTTGGAGGCGATCGAGACGGCGGTCGCCTCACCCGCGCACACGGACGCCGTCCAGAGGAGCTGCATTCCCGTGAGCAATGCGAGGAAGCGTTTCATGACCTGTTCTCCTTTCCGTCGGGGGCGAGCGCGAGTCCAATTCGCGTCGCCTGAACCGCGTTGTTTGACGTGACGCGCGCGTCGATTATTTCGCGGGGCGGCGCGGAATTCGGAAGCGAGGGCGGGTATCGTGATGAGACGTGAATTCGTTGAATACTGTGCCCCCTCTGCACGTCGAACCCGAAGAATTGCGCGTCGTCGACCGCGCTGCGGCCGGCGACTCGGCTGCGCGCCGCGCGCTCTTCGAGCAACACCGGGAGGCCGCGTATCGGACGGCCCTGCGGATCACGCGCCGCGAGGAAGACGCGCTCGACGTCGTGCAGGACAGCTTCATCCGGGCCTTCGACCGGCTGGCAGAGTTTCAGCGCGAATCCGGGTTCCGTACGTGGCTGCTGCGGATCGTCGCGAACCGGGCGCTGGACGTGCTGCGGACGCGGAAAGTGCGTCAGGCGGTTCCGCTCGACCCCGGCGACGAGTCACGCGGGCCGCAGCTCGCGGCACCCGACACCAGCGCCCCGCCTGGCCAGGAGCTGGAGCGCCAGGAGTTGGCCCAGCGGCTGCGTCAGGCGCTGGAGGCCCTGCCCGCGGATCAGCGTGCCGTGTTCGCCTTGTACGCGACCGGCGAGATGACCTACGGCGAGATCGCGGCGGCGCTGGAGATCCCGATCGGCACAGTGATGAGCCGGTTGTACCATGCTCGGCGGCGGCTATTTGAGATATTACCGGACCTTGCCACGCCCGGCGTGCTGGCTAACACCGGCCGCGCGACGTAAGTGCGTGAAGTTTCAAGAATTGTCAAGGCCCGCCATCCGTCAGAGAGATACCGATGGGCGAGCGCAACTCGTGAGGCCGGTGTGCTGCCGCCGATGTCAATTCGCAGCCGATGCCAGCATGAGGACCCACTGTGAGCCGTCCCGTTGACAACCTGGACGACGCTTTGCAAGCCGCGATCTCGCGCGGTCTCGACGCGCTGACGCCCGACCAGGTCGAGCGGCTGGCGGCGATCCTGGACGAGCGGCCCGACCTCGCCGCGCAACTGGCGGACCGCATACCGGTGATCGAGCCGCAGTTGGCGGACGCGCTGGCGCAGGCCGAGCGGCAGAGCTTGCCTTCCACCGGCGCCTGGAGCCGGGCGTGGGACCGTATCGCCGACGCGCAGCCAAAGGTCGCGCGCCGCACCCGCGTTGGGCCGCAAATCCTCCGCCTGTGGAGACCGCTGGCGGCCGTCGCGGCCTGTCTGGTCCTGGCGGCGGCGTGGTGGATCGGCACGCCGCGGCCGCCGACCGCGCCGCCGCTGCGTCTGGCCACCGACCTGGAGATTGACCGGCTGGAGGTTTATGATGGGGACACGCCGTTCGTAGTTTCGATCGGCGACAGTGGAGCAGTCATTATCTGGGTGCTCGAAGAGCGAAGTTGAACGCTGCGGGTTCGGACCGGCCCCGCGCCGGCGACAAAGCACGCGGATTGTCAGGAGGACGTGACATGCCGCGTCCAGTGCACGTGGTTTCGCTGGCGCTCGCCCTGATGCTCTCCGGCGTAGCCGGGGCGGCTGACGAGCCGAAGGACAATCGGAAACCCGTGGACGTCGACATCTGGGTCATCCGCGCGTCCACCAAGAGCAAAGACATCTCCCCCGAACTCAAGTCGTTCGCCGACAAGCTCAAGCAGCGCTTCAAGTACACCGGCTTCAGGCTCGAACGGAAGATCAAGGAGACGGTGGACCTCGGCAAGACCCTCACCACGTCGCTCACGGGCGGGTATCAGGCCCTGGTCACGCCGAAGGCGCGCGAGAAGGACAAGGGCGCGGAGAGACTCGCGCTTCAACTCCAGGTCTTGAAGGAGAAGGAGAAGAAGCCGCGGATGAACATCGAGTACAAGTTGGAGGCTGGCGCTTTTCAGCCCTTCGGCGCCTGGGACCTTGAGGGGGGCGACGTGCTCATCATCCTCCTGTCGGCGAAGTAGTCGCGGCCGGCTGCGACGCCGGCACGGCAGACGGCGGCGTACTGGGCGCGGGCTGCGACGGCACCGGGGCAGGACGTGCGGGCGGCGGCTGGCCGAGCGCAGGGCTCACCGGCTGGGTCGCGGGCNNTGCCCGGCGGTTCAACTGCAAAACCAAACAGCGGCCCTTCCGTCCCGCGCAACTGCAGCGTCAACTCGCCGCGCGGGCCCACCTCGTCCGCCAGGTCTTCTGAGTATACGACCCGCTGCAGCAGGTGGCCGATCGCCACGATCCGCCGCAACACCTGCACCGGGTCGGCGAACGGCAACGGAATCCGGCGATTGCGCGGCATTCCGCCTTCGCGTTCGACCAGCAGGTCGACCCAGCGCGCGTCCGGCCGCTCGGCCAGCCCGCGCGTCATCTCCTCGAGCGGCTGCGACGTAGCGAAGCGGCGCCGATTGCACCCGACGATGTCGTCCCCGACTTTCAGAAACCCGTGCGCCGGGGCGTCAGGCGGCACGGTGAGCACCTTCAGCCCGTGCTGCTCGCTGTTCGACGTGACCAGGACGCCGAGCCGCACATCGCGTCCGCCGGGCTGGACCTTGCGCCACCAGTTTTCGTCCAGCACCGCGGGGATGGTCCGTCCGAGGTAATCGAGCCAGAGCTGTCCGAGGTCCGCGACCGACCCACTCTGCGCGAAAAAGAGGCTGTCGCAGGATTGCGGGGGCCGGCTGTGCGTCGTTTCGAGCACGCCCTGCAAGCGGGGCGCGCGCTGGTGGCGTGCGGCGAGGATCTGCCGCATCCAGTCGGGATGCGACGCCAGGATCAGGGCGTTGCCGTCCAGCGCCCAGCAGAACTCGATCTCGCCGATCGGCGTGTACTCAGGATTGATCGCCAGCAGCCCACCCAGGTCGAGCCGCTCCACTTCCACGCCCTCGACGACGCTGGTGACGATCTTCGGCGGCTCGTGGGGAGGCGTACCGGCGCGCAATGAAAGCAGGCGATAGATGCCCAGCGTCGAGCGAAACAGCGTTTCCCATTCGGCCGCGGCGACCGCGGGCTCGCGGGCTGCGAGCACCAGGCCCAGCGCGGGCATCGGCGGTGCCGCCGCCGAACGCCGCTCCGGCGTGACGACGCCGACCGCCAGGCAAGCCGCGGGNNAGTCCACGTGACCAGACCACGCCACCAAGGTGCGCTCGGGCAAGCCGTCGAGCAGCGCGACGACATCGCCGTCCGGCGGCGGCGGGACCAGGCGGGCGGCGTCCCCGACGGCGCTGAAGTGCAGCAGGCGCCCGTCCCGATGGAGGGCCAGCAAGACGTTCGCTGAATCGCGCAGCGGTCCGGGGAGGTCCAGGGGCGGCCGGCGGTTCGCAGCGGCGCGCGTCGTCGTCGGAGCGGTCGCGGCCGGCGCCGTGGCCGGCGCGCTCGCCAGCGCGGCTTCGCCCATGCGCAGGAAGAACACGCCGTCCGGGTCTTTCGGCACGCGCGCCAACAGACGCTCGTACACCGGATCGTCCGCCAGCGCCGTCCCTGTTCCGGACTCGAGCAGGCGCAGAACGTGCGGGAACATCCCCGGCGTGACGTCGTCCCCGAACATCAGCAGATCGCCGTGCACGGCCACGCCGACGTTGTTCGGTAGGCGGTAGACGGCCGTGCGACCGGCCGTCGGCAGCGGGCGCGCTGCCCAACTGCGGACTAGCGCGGGCGGCGGCTCCGCAGGGCGACACAGCACGGCCGCGTCCTGCGCCCGACGGGGGCTCTCCGCGACGAACGCCATGCGCTGCGACAGCAGCCGGTGGATCGCCTCGTCCGGCGTCATGTGGATGGTTTGCTGAAGGCGCTGCCGCCATTCCTCGGGCTCGTCCGGCCGCGCAGGTTGTCCGGCGAAATCGGCCAGCGTAAGCCAGATTTGCGCTTCGGTGAGGGACGTGAGAAGATCGTCTGCGCCGTGCAGCTCGATGAACAGGCCAACGTCGGCCGGCACGTAGCGCGCCAGCGAATCGTCCGCGCGTGCGACGCACACGCCGGCGAAGACGGCTCCGACGAAAACCAGGGTCGGGATCCAGCGACCCACGTGCGGGCTGCTCATGAGCGGTGTTGTCCCACGTCTGATAAGCGCTGGAAAGTGCGTGGCCGCCTAAATCGCGTGCACATCTTCGGCTGTGGCCGCGGGCTCGGGCTCCGCCGGCGGTCCCGGGACGATGACGTCCCACAACGCCTGGAGCGGGTTCACGCCGGCCAGCTTCACGGATTCGCGGGCTACGTCGTCGGGAATCATGATGTCCAAATACCGCGCCACATTGACGAGGTCGGTCGTCAGCTTGTTGCCCGCCGCGTGCATCTCCCACAGCCGGCTTTCGAGCCGGTCGACCAGCGCCTCCATCGCGCGGGCCCGCACCTCGTCGTTCGGGCTGGGCGTCCCATGCAGGGTCGCCACGGGACCCATCTCCGGTCTCGCCGGCCGGGTCGGGTGGGTGTACCACAACCAGGCAAACAGCACGATCGCCGCCGCCTGAAACACGCTCAGCAGTACCACCGCCGGCCGCAGCCGCCAGCGCGCGGGCTGCCGCGGCTGCCGGATTTCCTCCAGCACACGGCTGCCGAAGTCGCGGGACAGCTCGGGGACCTGCGTATCGGACGCGATCACGTTCCCGAGCGCCTCGAGCATCGCCAGCGTGCGCTGGCAGTGCCGGCAGTGCACCCGGTGGGCGTCGAATTCGAGCCGCAACGACCCGACGAGTTGCCCGTCGAGATACGCGTCAAAGAGTTTTTCGCATTCCACGCAGTTCATGGTTCGCTCACGCCGAACGCGCATCGCTCAGGAACGGGATGCTCTGCCAACCGTCCATCAGCTTCGCTTGCAGCAACTCGCGCAGCTTGCTCCGCGCGCGATGCAGGTGGCTCTTGATGGTCACGGTCGGCATCTCCAGCACGCGGCCGATCTCTTCGCAGCTCTTGCCTTCGCGGTAGAACATCAACACGGACGCCTTCTGCGGTAGCGTCAGTTCGCCGACCGCGGACCAGATCAGCGTCCGCAGCCGCCGGGCTTCCTCGGTGTTCGCCAACTCCTCGGGGGCGTCGCCCTCGACCGGCCCGAGGCGGGTGAAATCCACCTCGCCCGAGAAGGCCCGTCGCTTCCGCAGGTGGTTGACGCACAGCCGATACGCGATCGTAAACAGCCACGTGCTAAAGGCCCACTGTTCCGAATAACTCTCGAGCGCCTCGTAGGCCTTCACGAAGGCCGACTGCGTGATGTCCTCCGCCTCGTGGTGGTCGCGGACCATCCGCCAGACAAATGCGAACAGACGGTCCTTGTACGCGTCCACCAGGACACGAAACGCATCGGGGCTGCCGCGCTTGGCCCGCGCGATCAGCCGTGTCTCTTCGCTCCGAGCCATCACAATCTTCGGGACGTTGGGTCTGCCGTCCACGTCACACCACCTTGTACGGGCACACTATCCCCGGGTTGCACGCCCGCAGCGTACCACTCTACAATGTAGCTTCGTCATGGCCAAAGGTCCACCTGAAGCCCCCAGGATCGTCAACCGCAAGGTCCGGTACGACTTTGAAGTACTCGAGACCCTGGAGGCGGGAATTTCGCTAACTGGTAGTGAGGTCAAGAGCTTACGTGCGGGACGCGCCTCGCTGGACGAGTCCTACGCCTACCTCCGCGGCGGCGAGCTGTTCCTGCTGGACTGCAATATCGCCCCGTACCCGATGGCGGGCTACGCCCAACATAAACCCACGCGCGAGCGCAAATTACTGCTGCATCGCCGGCAGATTAAACGATGGCAATCGCGGGTCACGCAGCGCGGCCTGACGATCGTGCCGCTGGCCATCTACTTCAACGAGCGCGG
The DNA here is from genome assembly GCA_003162245.1 of Phycisphaerales bacterium. Lineage (GTDB taxonomy): Bacteria > Planctomycetota > Phycisphaerae > UBA1845 > Fen-1342 > Fen-1342. The sequence continues at coordinate 3,499 of PMMM01000197.1, read as the reverse complement.
CATCGCCAAAGTCGACATCGCCCTGGCCCGCGGCAAAACCCACGCCGACAAACGCGAAAGCATCAAACGCCGGGACCAGCAGCGGGACATCAACCAGTCGCTGCGGCGACGGCGATAATTGTCACCGCCCCACGCGCAGCGCTGCGCTCATTCCAAGGAGTCCGGCGCCGCCGTGCCTCGCTACAGTCCCGACGTCGGAACCGTCACTTCCAGCCACTCGCACCCGCCGGCCAGTTCCTGCCGCGTTGGCGCGCAGCCCGCCGGAATCAGCACCACGTCGCCCCGGTCAAACGTGCAGGTGTGGGCGGCCCCGACGAGCCGGCCGCGCCCGCGGAGGATGATCCAGACGCGCAGAGTCCCACGCGCGAGGTCGCAGGGCAGGCTGGCGCGGACGCGCACGTGGTCCAGCATGAACCGCGTGCAGGTCACGAGCCGCGTGACCTCGCCCAACGCCGCATCCATCCGCGTCGGCGGCTGCGCAATCAGCGCGGGCGTGACGTCGTAGCGGATATTGTGCAGCGTTTCGCGGACGTGCAGCTCGCGCGGCCGCCCGTCGAGCCCGGCGCGATCCCAGTCGTAGACGCGGTACGTGGTATCCGACGGCGTCTGCACTTCCGCCACCACGATCCCGGCCCCCAGCGCGTGCAGCGTCCCGCTCGGCAGGTAGTAGCACTGCCCGGCCGCGGCGTCCCAGGCTCGCAACATGTCCACGATTTGTGGCGTGTTCGCGACGCGCTGTACGTCGTCCGGGCCGACGCCGTCGCGCAGCCCGGCATACAGCTTCGCGCCCGGCTCGGCGTGCACGACGTACCAGGCTTCCTGCTTGACGCCGGGGCCGGCCTGGGGGTGAACCTGCACGCTTAGGTCCTGCTCGGCGTCGAGGAACTTGATGAGCAGCGGGAATCGCCCGTCGTCAAGCTGCACGTCGCCGAGCAGGTCGCGCCCCCATAGTTGGACGAGTTCGCCCAGCGACGTGCCGGCCAGCGGGCCGTCGCGTACCCGCGATTCGTTGTCCGGCAAGTCGGCCAGTTCCCACGATTCGCCGATTGGCACATCAGCCGGCAGGTGCTTGCCGAGCAGCGTCGCGAGTCGCCGCCCGCCCCACGGCTTCGGTTTGTACAGCGGCTCGAAGACGACGGGGACGGGCGGGCTGCTCATGACGCCTCCCCCTCCGGCGTCGTGTCAGGCGCTTCGTCTGGAAACATCAGGAAGGGCCGCAACAGCTCGACCGTCACGGGCCCGATGCGCGGCACGCGGTCCAGGTCCTCCGCCCGTCGAAACGCCGGCGGATTCGCCACCGATTCCCGGTACGCGACGATGTTCGCGGCAATTACCGGCCCGATGCGCGGCAGCAGTTGCAGCTCGGCCGGCGTCGCGCGGTTGGGATCGACTCGAAAGTGAAGCTGCGCGGGCCGAACAAGCGGCGCGGTTGAGGTCCGCCAGCCCGCAGCGCCGCACAGGTGGATCGCGAGCAGTCCGAGGGCGATTCCGACCGTCGCACGGCGTCGCGCGGCGGCGTGCTCGCTCTCTCCGCCAGTGGGGCGCTGCGTAATCACGTCTCGGCACCGGAGACAAGCCGTTCGCGGAGCTGCAGCAGCCGCTGGAACGCCGGTTTCGGGGTGTTGTTCTCGCGCAGCAGCCCGCCGTGCGCGATGACCGAGTCGTCGCTATCCGCCAGCGGCTGGAGGCAGACGCTCTCCACGTAGGGTTTCGAGAGCGCGATCTCGCACAGGGACGTGAGCCAGTCGGCCTGCACGTCTTCCGACCACGGGGCATACCACTCCCCGCCGGCGGTCGGTTCGCCGGGCGATCCGGGCGGCATCTGCGACGGGGCACCCACCGCGGTCAGGTGGATCGGCTTGCCGAGGTTCGCGAGCCGGTCGATGACCGCGCTGACCTGGAACAGGTCGCGCAGGTGGAAACCGTCGCTCCCGATGCCGAACAGGAATTGCAGGCCGAAGCCGTCGAAGTTGATCCCGCTCTGCACGACCATGTCCGCGTATAGCAGGGGCGGGATGGTCTGCTGGTTGCGCGCGTAGTACTCGCCCCAGGGTTGCGTCAGGTCGATGAGTACTTGGCTGCGCGGCGCGGACTGCTTCGTGATCTGCGCCGCCATCCGTGTCAGCTCCATCACCTGCTCGAAGCTGAACCCGAAGACGTTGTCGGCGTGCAGCCCGCTGACGACGATCCACGAGGCGATCGACTTGGCGTTCCGCTGCACCGTGCGCTCCACGTGCTCGCGGGCCGCCTCGTAGATCGCCTCGAAGTCGTTTTCCCAGATGTACATCCAGTCCGGCACCGACCGCACGCCGAAGTTTAGCAGCGGCCCGCCGCGGACGCTCAACCCGGCCCCCACGCACGTCTTGATGCACGCGTCCAGCGGATCGTAAAGCTGGTCCAGCTCCGTGGGCTGGATGTCGCGCCACACGAACGGCACGCGGACGAACTGGAACACGCTGGCCGCCTGCCGCGCCAAAGCCGGGTTCCGCAGCCCCGCGGAGGCGCAGACGCCCAGAAACGGCCGGCTGAAGCCGCCCCCCTGCTGCCGACGGGCCAGGAACACCGCGGCGTGAAAGCGCGACATCTGCTCGCCGGCCAGCAAGCCCTTGGCCAGCGCATCGTCCGCCAGCCGGGCCGCCTTCGGACCATCGTCAGCTTCCTGAATGGCCGCGATGAACGCATCGCGCGCTTCGTCGATCAGGGCCGCGACCGCCTCCATCCCCGAGTAATCGTACAAACCCCACTCTTCGCGCTTGACCGAGATGCGCATGAGCTGGTGCCGCGCCAGCTCCAGGTGCAGATGGTACGGCTTCTCCCGCACCGGCAGCCGCGTCGTCTGCAACTGGATCGTCCCGAACCCCTCCACCGGCCACAGCAGCGACAGGCCGACGGGGTCCTGGGTCCGCGGCGTGCAGACGATCTCCGCGCCGCGCACCTGAATCTCGGACCGCACGGGCACCCCGTCGGTGCCGACCAGGTGCGCCCCGTGCAGGTCGAGCGGCGCCTTGCGCGCCTCCTTGGGATAGAAGACAAATCGGTGCACGCCAGCCGGTCTCCGCAAGGCCCGAATCGCGCCCGTAAAGAAGCGGCACGGGCTCGCCCCGCGCCGCTTCGAGCGGAACCGGCGGATTGTACGGCGGGATGCGCCCGCGGAAAAGCGGCGTGCGAAAGCGCTGTTTTTTCGGGGGCTGCTCGCACGGCGCGTCCCGCAGGTGCTAGACTAAATGGGCGTGCACGGAAACGCCCCAACGATCCGAGCCGTGGCCGGCAGGGAGCAGTTCGCGCACGCTTGCTACCGCGCGCGGCTCGGATTGCGGCGCACCGGAGACGTGTGATGCCCACCTTTTTTGCCCGGCGATATATGCGCCGGGTGGAAGCGGTCGGTTTCGTCGAGAAGACGCTGGGGGCGGTCATCCTGCTGCTCATGGCGGGGATCGTCACCGCGTTCGTCATCGAGGTCCGGACGAACCGAGATTACCTCTTTTCCGCCGGGCCGCCC
>PMMM01000191.1 GCA_003162245.1 Phycisphaerales bacterium | reverse complement strand
AGCCCACCGGCAACCTCGACAGCGCGACCGGCGCCGAGATCATGACGATCTTCGACAGCCTGCACGACGAGGGTCAGACGATCGTCGTCGTCACGCATGAGGACGATATCGCGCGGCACTGCGGGCGGGTCATCAAACTCAAGGATGGGAAGGTCGTGTCGGACACCGCACAAGGGCGCTGGACGCCCGGCGCGGGAACCGGGGCCGCGGGGCCGATGCCGGAGCCGGCCCCATGAGCGCTCGGACTGTCTTCATGGGCGTGCTGCTCTATATCCCCAACCGGATCGGGGCGATCGCGGGGAACGTGGCGACGGCGCTCGTACAGATCTGGGCGAACAAGGCGCGTTCGCTGCTGACCGTGCTGGGCATCATCATCGCAGTGACCTCGATCATCACGGTCGTGTCGATGGTGGAGGGTTTCGGCAACTACGTGACGAGCTTCCTGCGCGGGCTGGGGACCAACATGATGGTCGTGTACCCCGAAGCGATGCGCGGGCCGCGGGGCGAGTTCCTGAAGCAGGCCGAGATGACCATCGACGACATCCAGGCGGTGGACGCCCACGCGACCGCGATCCGCCGGACCTCGCCCGTCGTGTGGAATTCAGCCGCGATCGAGTACGGGCGGCAGCAACTGGCCGGCGTGATGCTGCGTGGGACGAACGAATTCTTCCAGGCGATCCGGAACTTCTACGTGGACGCCGGACGGTTTTTCGGAGCGGTGGACGTGGACAGCGGGGCGGCGGTGTGCGTGCTGGGGCGCGAGGTGCTCCGCAAGCTGGAGTGCGACGAGGGGGTGGTCGGCGATTACGTGCACATCGACGGGCAGCGCTTCCAGGTCGTCGGCCTGCTGGAGTCCAAGGGCAGCTTCATGGGGGAGAACCAGGACGAGATGATCGTCATCCCCTGGACGACCGCCGTGAAGATGTACCCATACGCCCGCAAGTACCTGGGCTTCTACGTCGAGGCGCTGCGCGAGACCGAGATCCCCGAGGCCGAGGGGCAGCTCGTGCGCATCCTCCGCCAACGCCACGGGTTGAAGGCCGGCGACCGGAACGATTTCGGCATTTTCAAGCAGGACCAGGTCTTGCAGGAGTTCCGTAGGATCCGCGTCATCGCGACGAGCGTGCTGGCGGGCATCGTGAGCATTTCGCTGCTGGTCGGCGGCATCGGCATCATGAACGTGATGCTGGTTTCGGTCACCGAGCGCACGCGCGAGATCGGCTTGCGCAAGAGCGTCGGCGCGCACCGGCGCGACATCCTCCTCCAGTTTCTGACCGAAGCCGTCGTGCTCAGTACCGTCGGCGGCGCAATCGGCATTGCGCTGGGCTACGGGATCAGCTACCTCGCGTCGCTGCATCCCAGCATGGTGCCGGTCAAGGTGCCGATCTGGTCCGTCGCGCTGGCCCTCGGCTTCAGCGCCAGCGTGGGCATCTTCTTCGGCCTCATCCCAGCCTTCAAAGCCGCCATCATCCACCCGATCGACGCGCTGCGGCACGAATAATCCGCGGCGCAACAAATGCACGCGCTGAACTGCTCTACTGCCGTCGTCGCAGCATCAGCGTCCCGCCAGCGTCAGCAGGATCGCGGCTGACGGCGCGTCGCCCACCAGCACCACTGCGGCACTCGGAATCAGGACCAGTCCCAACAACGCTCGCGTCGGTGAATCGCTATGCACGGAACTCCCTTTGTGTGCCGAGTGCCTCTCGCTGAGGCGCAGATACGGTCGGCGGACGCCGGCCACATGACTCGCAAATCACATTGCAGTGGGGATAGCGACGCCCCGCAAGGCCCGCGCCGGGGCGGCGAGGACCGCCCGCGGTGCGGAGCGAGTTCGCTTGTGCTCTGGAAATGCACGGCGTGTGTGCCACGGGCCTGCGCACCCCGGCGCCGGGGGCGCAGGCCCGATAATCCGCTGCCAATCAAGTCCTCGCGCGACAACGCCGATGTACCCCAGGTCCGTCTCTGTCTGCGCGGAGAGCATGGCAGTGAAGTGCGCAAACACGATGGTTGCTATGGGTCTGCTTGTCGCCACGGTACAAGCTGGGGCGAGACCGCTTGCGCATTACGGTCGCGCCGTTGACGTGATCCAGCGGGGGTGGCCTGACCACGAATTGCAGGTTCCTTCCCGCGTTGGCTTCAGTCTCGAACACTCCCGCTCGAGTGGTATCGAGTCTTGTTTCGGCTTCGCCGCCGGTTTCGGCGCCGGGGGTGGTGCTCGCCAAGCGTTGGCGTCGATGGTTCCGCCCGGCCTGACCGCTCCGACGGCCACGGCGGCGTCCAGCATCACGGCCAGCAGTTTTTCGGCGAACTGGAACGCCGCGACCGACGCCACCGGCTACCGGCTGGACGTGGCCAGCGACAGCATCTTCACGAACTTCGTAGCCGCCCACAACGGCCGTGACTTGGGCAACGTAACCACGCACGCGGTCAGCCAGTTCAACGCCGGCACGACGTATTACTACCACGTGCGGGCGTACAACGGCAGCGGGACGAGCAGTAAGTCGAACACGATGGACGTCACGACCCTCGCGACCGCTGTAACCGTCAGCGTCGCCGCGGCGACGGAATTCAGTTTCGCACAGTCGACAGCAAGTCGCTAACGGACTGGGGTCCGGCCATGAAGCGAGAATCGCGTACGGGACGAGTTCTCGGAGTACTGACTGGTGTTTTATTGCTACTGGTGTTGCCCGCCAGTGGTCAGATCGTCATCAGTCAGGTCTACGGCGCCGGCGGAAACTCGGGTGCCAACTGGAATGCGGACTATGTCGAACTCTTCAATCGCGGTACCGCGGCTGTGCTTGTTACCGGCTGGTCAATCCAGTACGCCGCTACCACGGGGTCGAGCTGGTCCAGAGCCGGTCAACTGAGCGGCACGATTCAACCTGGGCACTATTATCTGGCCCGCGTCGGTTCAGTCGGGGCGAATGGCAGCGCCCTGCCGACGCCGGACTTCACCTCCGCGTCGCTGAGCATGAGCTCGACGGCCGGAAAAGTGGCTCTGGTAAATATCAACACCACAATTACCACCGGCACGAGTTGTCCTTCTGGCGGCACCATTGTGGACTTCGTGGGCTACGGGACCGGCACCAACTGTTATGAAGGCAGCGGTCCGACGGCCTCCCTGAGTGCGACAACCGTCGCATTTCGCCTGTCGGGCGGCTGCATCGATACCAATAACAACGCGACCGACTTCGTCGTGACGACCGCCGCACCGCGCAACAGCGCCACGGCGCCCAATGTCTGCTATCACACCGTGACGTTCGTCGCCGGGGCGCACGGCTCGCTGACCGGCACGACCCCGCAGACGGTCAATTACGGCACCGACTGCACCGCGGTCACCGCCGTGCCCGACCTGGGCTACCACTTCACCGGCTGGACCGGCGACCACGTCGGCAGCGACAACCCCCTGACGATCACCAACGTCACGGCCGACCTGACCATCACCGCCAACTTCGC
>PMMM01000187.1 GCA_003162245.1 Phycisphaerales bacterium | reverse complement strand
AAGTTAGAATGCGGTTGCCCTGTTCGATTCCCCCGCCGGGAAGGCCATGCAGCGCCCGCCGGCGGCCTTTTGCCGGCCCGCTTGCGCCGCTAGGATACGCCGCGACGGAGGGCGGCTGCTCGCAGCCGCCGCGCGCGGCCCTTTGTGCCCTCTGCCAGGAGACCTCGACGTGGATCACCCCGAACCGAAACCGGTTTCGCGTGGCCTGGGCGAGTTGGCCGACGGCTGGAAGCACCAATTCAAGCCGCTCGAGCCGATCGACGTGCGCAAGACGGGCACCGCGTCCGAGTTGCTGGCGGCTATGTCGAAGACGGCCTTCAGCGGTCGCAGCTTGGGCGAGGCAGCCGACATCCTGTACAAGATGGCGACCGACGAGAAGTGCTTCGTGGTCGGGACGTTCGCCGGGGCGATGACGATCGCCAAGCAGGGTCTGCTGCTCACCGAGATGATCGACCAGGGCATCCTGGACGCGGTCGTCAGCACCGGCGCGCTGATGTGCCACGGGCTGATCGAGCAGAGCGGCCACACGCATTTCCGCCACGATCCGCAGTGGAGCGACGAGAAGCTCTACGACGCGGGCTATTGCCGCGTGTACGACACGCTCGAGCTGGAGCGGAACCTCGAAGGGGCGGCGGAGATCATGCAGCACGTGCTCGGGGAGCTACCGACGGACCGCACCTGGGGCAGCCACGAGCTGAACTGGCGAATCGGCGAGCACGTGCGGAAGACGGTGAAGGGCCGCGGGATTCTGCAATCCGCGGCGGAAAAGGGCGTACCGGTCTACATACCGAGCCTGACCGACAGCGAGCTCGGGCTGGACGTGTACGTGCACAACCTGATCGCCGCCGAACAGGGCCGCCAGCCGGTGCAGGTCGATTTGCTGCGCGACATCCGCGACTACTACGAGCGGGTGAGCAAAGCGGAGCGGCTCGGCATTTTCACCATCGGTGGCGGCGTGCCGCGCAACTGGGCGCAGCAGATCGGGCCGCTGGGCGAAATCCTCGACCGCCGCACGGGCGGCAAACATGGCGGCTTCATCCGCTTCCATTATGCCATCCGCATTTGCCCGGAGCCGGTGCATTGGGGCGGGCTGTCCGGCTGCACGTACTCTGAGGGCGTTTCGTGGGGCAAGTTCGTGTCGGAGAAAGAGGGCGGCCGACACGCCGAGGTGTACGCCGACGCGACGATCGCCTGGCCGCTGCTGCTGCGCGGCGTGCTGGAACGAATGGGGCGCGTATAGTAGCGGGTTGCCACAGCGGCCCAGCGGCACGGTGGAAGGACCTGTGTGTTCTTCCTCTTTGCATCTCAGTGTCTCTGTAGTGACTCGCGCTTTGAGAGGTTTAGCTTGGATATTCGCAACGTAGCCATCATCGCCCACGTGGACCACGGCAAGACCACGCTCGTGGATCAACTCCTGCGCCAGTGCGGCCAGTTCCGCGAGTCGCAGCTCAAGGGCGAGCGGATTCTCGACTCGAACGACCTGGAGCGCGAGCGCGGCATCACGATCCTCGCCAAGAACATCGCCATCAACTACCGCGACACGAAGATCAACCTCATCGACACGCCGGGCCACGCGGACTTCGGCGGCGAGGTCGAACGTGTGCTGAAGATGGCGGACGGCTGCCTGCTGCTGGTCGATGCATTCGAAGGCCCCATGCCGCAGACGCGCTTCGTGCTGCGCAAGGCGTTCGAGTACGGACTGCGGCCGGTGGTCGTGATCAGCAAGATGGACCGGCCCGACGCGCGGCCGACGGACGTGCTCGACGAGGTGCTCGACCTGTTCATCGAGTTGGGGGCGGACGAGCACCGGCTGGATTTCCCGACGGTGTACACTTCGGCGGTCGAAGGCTGGGCGTCGCTGGACCCGAAGAAACACCCCGACGACATTTACGTGCTGTTCGAGACCATCCTGAAGCACGTGCCGCCGCCGACCGTGCAGCGCGACCAACCGCTCCAAGTGCTCGTCACCACGCTCGACTACAGCGATTACGTCGGGCGCATCGCGATCGGACGGGTGTTCGCCGGCACGCTGCACGCGGGTCAGAAAGTGAAGGTGCTGCGGCGGGACGGGACCCAGCTCGACCGGCAGATCGGCGAGCTGCACACCTTCGACGGGCTCGGCCGCGCGAAGACCGACGAGGTCCCCGCGGGCGACATCTGCGCCGTCATCGGCCTGGACCCGATCGACATCGGCGACACGATCGCCGACCCCGAGCACCCGGAGCCGCTGCCGCTGGTCAACATCGACGAGCCGACGCTGCACATGATCTTCCGCGTCAACGACTCGCCCTTCGCCGGCCGCTCCGGCAAGTACCTCACGAGCCGCCACCTGCGCGACCGACTCGACAAGGAGCTGCAGCGCAACGTCGCCCTGCGCGTTGAGCCGGGCGTGACGCCGGACGAATTCCTCGTTTCCGGCCGCGGCGTGCTGCATCTGGGCATCCTGGTCGAGAACATGCGGCGGGAGGGTTACGAGCTGGCGGTCGGCAAGCCGAAGGTCATTTTTCGCGCGCTGAGCGGCAAGAAGACCGAGCCGATCGAGCTGTGCGTCGCGGATGTGCCGAGCGAATACGTCGGGGTCGTGATGGAGCTGATGGGCAGCCGCCGGGGCCTGTGCATGAAGATGGAGGTCCGCGAGGCGCGAACGTATCTGGAGTTCACGATCCCGTCGCGCGGGCTGATCGGCCTGCGCAACCGGGTGCTCACCGCGACGAACGGCACGATCATCATGCACCACAACTTCTACGAGTACGAGTACTTCCGCGGCAGCGTCCCGCACCGCGGCCTGGGCGTGCTGGTCGCCAGCGAGAGCGGGACGGTGACGCCCTACGCACTCGACGGGCTGTCGGACCGCGGCACGATGTTCGTCTCGCCCACCGACCCGGTGTACGAGGGCCAGATCGTCGGCGAGCACTGCCGCGAGAACGACATCGTGGTCAACGTCTGCCGGCAGAAGAAGCTCACGAACATCCGGGCGGCGTCGGCGGACAAGACGGTCGTGCTCAAGCCGCCGCGGCAGATCACGCTCGAAATCGCGCTCGAGTTCATCGCGGACGACGAGCTGGTCGAAGTGACGCCGGACGGGATCCGGCTGCGGAAGCGGCTGCTGAACGAAAACGACCGCAAGCGGGCGGCACGCGTCCGCCCGTAGCGTCGGCCCCGTCGTATGTAGCGGCCGACCCCCCGTGTCGGCCGTAGACTGCCGGAGAATCTGCGCCGCGCGGAGATTCCGGACGTTAGTAGCACAAGAGGATTGGGAATGAGCCCCGAACAGGCCATGGTCAAGTCGTTTCACGAGAAGTACGGCGCCCCCAGCGCGACGACGCCCCACATGCCCGGCATCAAGGACCGGATGCGGCGGGCCCGGCTGATCTTCACCGAGGCCGCCGAGTTCATCGAAGCCGCCGACAAGGACGACTTCATCGAGATGGTCGACGCCCTGGCGGACATCCTGGTCGTGACCTACGGCTCCGCGGTCGAGATGGGCGTGGACCTGGAGCCCGTCTTCGCCGAGGTGCACCGCAGCAACATGTCCAAGAACGGCGGCATGGACGTGGGCGGTAAGATCCTCAAGGGCCCCGCGTTCTCGCCGCCGGACATCCTCGGCGAGCTGCGCAAGCAAGGGTATCAAGCGGCGGCGGTGCGGTAGCCGGCCGAGAGCTGGTCGCCGCGGACGGCGCGCGGTCAGGCAGACAGTGCGAGGTGTGGCATGTCGGATTTGGTTCGTCTGAGCATCTCGCTCGATCAGCCGCTGCTCGATCAGCTCGAGCGGCTCGTGCAGCGGGGCCGCTACACGAACCGCTCGGAGTTCGTGCGCGACCTGATCCGCCAGCGGCTGGTGGAGCAGCAGTGGGCCGACCAGCGGCAGGAAGTCGTCGGCACGATCACGATGGTCTACGATCACCACGCCCGGCAGGTCGCTGACCGGCTCACCGGCATCCAGCACGATCACCACACGAACATCCTGGCGACGACGCACGTGCATCTCTCGCACGACCTGTGTGCCGAGATGATCATGCTGCGCGGCAATGCCGCCCGCGTGCGCGCGATCGCCGACCGCCTGCGTCAGCAGCGCGGCGTGCTGCACGCGGAGCTAACGATGAGCACGACGGGGAAGCGCCTGCGTTAACAGGCCGGCCAGGGTTCTCCGATGAGGCGGCCGCCGTTAGAGTCCCTCAAAGAGCGCCTCGACGAACATCTGCGGGTCGAACGGCTCGATGGCGTCGATGGTCTCGCCGAGGCCAACGAACTTGACCGGGATGTCGAGCTGGTCGCGGATGCCGACGACGATTCCGCCCTTGGCCGAGCCGTCGAGCTTGGCCAGGAACAGGCCGCTGACCTTCGTCGCCTGCGAGAAGATCTTCGCCTGGTTGATCGCGTTCTGCCCGATGGTCGCGTCGAGGACCAGCAGCACCTCGTGCGGCGCGTCCGGAATGCGCTTCTGCACCACGCGCTGAATCTTGCTCAGCTCCCGCATCAGGTGTTCCTGCGTGTGCAGCCGCCCCGCCGTGTCGATCAAGAGGACGTCGACCTTCCGCGCGATCGCGGCATCGCACGCGTCGAACGCGACCGCCGCCGGATCGCTGTTCGGCTTGTGCTTCACGATGTCCACCTTGGCCCGCTCCGACCAGATCACGAGCTGGTCGATCGCCGCGGCGCGGAAGGTGTCGCAAGCACCCAGCAGCACCGACTTGCCCTGCTGCTTCAGATAGGACGCGAGCTTCGCCACGCTCGTCGTCTTCCCCGAGCCGTTGATGCCCACGACGAAGATCACCGTCGGCGGCGTGGCGGCGTAGTGCAGGGCACGGTCGCTGTCCTTCCACGTGCCGGCAATCCGCTGCTTCAGAAACGGCAGAATCTCTTGCGCCTCCTTGATTTCCCCGGCTTTCCAGGCCTGCCGGACCTCGTCCACGAGCCCCGTCACCGCCTTTGGCCCCATGTCGCCGGTCAGCATGGCGTCCGTGAGCCCGTCGAGCAGCGTCTCGTCGATCGCGCGACCAAACGGCAATACCGCCCGCAGACCGGAGGCGATTTTGTCGCGCGTCTTGCTCAGGCCGCGTTTAAGTAGGTCAAGCAAACCCATAGAAGCTCGCAGTCGTAGCGTCGGCCCCCCGTGGCCGACGTTGAACGCGGCAACTCAAACTTACTCCTACGGCCGCCACGGGGGGGCAACCGCTACCCTGAGCTCTCAGCCGCCGATGGCGGGGGCGACTCACCCACAGTCGCAGGCAGCTTGCGTCGCAGTCCGTCCAGCACGCCGTTGACGAACGCGGGCGATTCAGCGCCGCCAAAGAGGTGGGCCAGTTCGATCGCCTCATCCAGCACCACCGCGAATGGCGTGTCGGGACACTCCAGCAGCTCGTGCAGCCCCAGCCGCAGGATGTTGCGGTCCACCGGCTGCATACGCTCCAGCGGCCACCCGCCGGCGTTCTGCCGCAGAAGCTCGTCGTACCGGTCGCGCTGCTGCCAAGTCCCCGTGGCCAGCTCGCGGGCGAAATCGAGGAGCGCCGGCTCCGGCTGCCGCTTCCAGCCCAGATCCGCGTAGTTAGCCCGATCGTGGAGGAACCCGTCGAGGGCCGACGCGAAGGCCTCGCCCTGGGCATCGAACGCACACAACGCTTGCACCGCGAGGATGCGGGCCCGCGACCGCTTCATAAGGGGCATGTCAGCAACCGTTCCCGCCGCGCCCGCCCATTTCACTTCGGTAACATGGCCAGCAGGTTCGCCATCTCAATCGCCGCTCGGGCCGCGTCGGCGCCCTTGTTCCCCGTCTTGGCACCGGCCCGATCGACGGCTTGGTCCAGCGACTCCGCCGTAATCACTCCGAACGTCACCGGCACGCCGGTCGTCAGAGATGCCTGGGCGATGCCCTTGGCGACCTCGGCGGCGACGTACTCGAAGTGCGGCGTCTGCCCGCGAATGACGCAGCCTAGGCAGATGACGGCGGCGTATCGCCCGCTGGCCGCCAGCTTCTGAGCAGTCAGCGGAATTTCCCACGAGCCGGGGACCCAGACCTGCGTCAGGTTGTCCGGCTCGGCCCCGTGGCGGACCAATTCATCGACCGCACCGGATACGAGCCGGGACGTAATAAACTCGTTGAAGCGGCCGACAACCATTGCGAACCGAAACGGTTTCGCATCCAGCTTGGCAGAAATCACTTGCGTCATTTGCGTCACCCGTGCTCCTGGCCGAGTCTTGCAGGTGGGGAGTGTACTCGTCCGGCGGCCACGGGGCAATTCGGTCGCGCGCGGCGCTGCGACGGGGATCGACCCAGGGTACACTTGTAGGCGTTCGGAAGCCGGAGAACCTCCATGCCGAAGAGAGCTGGCGCGAAGTCGCTGGGGCTAGGGCTTTCACCCGTAGTCCGCGACATCCTGCAACGGGTAAGCGTGCTTGCGCACAATCTGTGGTGGACCTGGAATCCGGATCCGCAGCGGCTGTTCGCCGCCCTGGATCCCGTGCTGTGGGAAGCGACGAACCACAACCCGCTCCAGACCCTGGCGGCCTTGCCGCCGGAACGGCGCGCGGTGCTGGCCGGCGACAGCGATTTCGCCGGCCTGCTGCGCGTGTGCGAGCAGCAACTCGCGCAGTATCTTCGCGCACGAACATGGTTCCAGCGCACCGCCACGCCGGCACAGAAGCGGATGCGCGTCGCCTATTTCTGTGCCGAGTTCGGGCTGCACGAGTGCCTGCCGCTGTATGCCGGCGGGCTGGGCGTGCTGGCGGGCGACCACCTCAAGTCCGCGTCCGATCTGGGCATCCCGCTCGTGGCCGTCGGGCTGCTGTACCGCTGCGGCTACTACCGCCAGGAGCTGCGCCGCGACGGCTCCACGCGTGTCGTCTACCCGCGACACGATTTCGCCACGCTGCCGATCAGCGACACCGGCCGCAAGATCGCCGTGCCGCTGGGCCGGCGCACGCTGCATGCGAAGATCTGGCAAGCCCAGGTCGGGCGCGTGCCGCTGTACCTGCTCGACACCGACGTTCCGCAGAATCAGCCGCGCGACCGCGCCATCACGGAACACCTCTACGGCGGCGACCGGGAGACGCGCATTCAGCAGGAAATCCTGCTCGGGATGGGCGGCGTGCGCGCGTTGGACGCGCTGGGCGTCCACGCAACGGTGTTCCACATGAACGAAGGACACGCCGCATTCTGCACGCTGGAACGTCTGCGCAAGCTGCGGCAGGCGGGCGTGCCGCTGGGCCGCGCGGTCGCACGGGTCGCGGCGTCGGGGGTGTTCACGACGCACACGCCGGTGCCGGCGGGGCACGATCGCTTCACGCCGCGGCTGTTTATGAAGTACTTTGGGCCAGTTGGGCTCGAACTGGGCCTGAGCCGCGTGGACCTGCTCGGACTGGGGCGCGAGGATCTGCGCGACCGCCAGGAGCCCTTCTGCATGACCGTGCTCGCCCTGCTGCTGAGCAACGCGTGCAACGGCGTATCCGCGATCCACGGCCGCGTCTCACGCGAAACGTGGCAGCACATCTTCAGTGCGCATGATGCGGATAATGTGCCAATCGACCACATAACCAACGGGATTCACGCACAAACGTGGCTGGCGCCGGAGATGCAGCCCCTGTACGACAGGTATCTGAAGCCGCGTTGGGTCGGCGCGGGACCGGAGGACGACTGGTGGCGGCACGCGGACCGCATCCCGCCCGCCGCGCTGTGGCACGCACGGCAACTGCTGCGGCGGAAGCTCGTGGAGTTCGTCCGGGCGCGGTTGCGGGAGCAGATCGAGCGCCGCTGCGAGCCAATCGCGGAGCTGATCGCCGCGTTGGAGACATTCGACGAGAGCGCGCTGACGATCGGCTTTGCGCGGCGGTTCGCGACGTACAAGCGCGCCCCACTGCTCTTCCACGACGCGAAACGGCTCGCGGCGATCCTGAGTAATCCGCGGCGGCCGGTGCAGATCGTGTTCGCGGGCAAGGCGCATCCCGCGGATGCCGACGGACAGCGGTTCGTGCGGCAGGTGTATCAGCAGGCGCGGCGGGCGGGGTTCCGCGGGCGCGTCGTGCTGCTGGAAGACTACGACATGCACGTCGGGCGGATGCTCACCAGCGGGTGCGACGTGTGGCTCAATAATCCGCTGCCGCCACAGGAGGCGTCGGGCACGAGCGGCATGAAGCCGCCGCTGCACGGCGGGCTGAATTGCTCGATCCTCGACGGCTGGTGGCCGGAGGCGTACGACGGGCGGAACGGGTGGGCGATTGGCGACGGTTCGCCGGTGCGGAGCCGTGCGGCGCGGGATCGGCGGGACGCGGATGCTCTATATGAGCTGCTCGAACGCGAAATCGTGCCGCTGTTCTATGAGCGCGACCGGCAGGGGCTGCCGCGCGGGTGGATTCGGCGGATGACGGCGTCGATGAAGACGGTCTGCGGGCAGTTCAACACGCACCGGATGCTGGCGGAGTACCTGAAGCTCTACAGCGCGTGCACGTGACCGAGCTCGGGCGGGCCGTGCGCGGTTCGGAGGATCGAAACGCGAAGGCTGCCAAGATTTCCACGGCGCGCTACCCCCCCCTTGGCAATGTTCGGCGGGCGGGGCGGAAAAGCCGGGTGGCACGCGCCAAGATCGCCAAGAGTGCCAAGCGGTTGGCGTAGTTCCGGATAAAAACCGCTCCTGGAGCGTGCGGCGGGGAAGAGTGCCCAGTGTGCCAAGGTGTGTACCCCCCCCTTGGCACACTTGGCACACTTGATTATCAGGACGTTGCGGGCGTGACGAGGTAGCAACGCACGCCAAGGCATGGAGGGGTCGAGGGACCAAGGGACCGAGGGACGCAGAGGCGGAGGGGGCGCGGTCATGATAGGAATACTAGCATAAAAAGGCCAGCGGGCAAGGCGGGGCGAGGGGTTTGGGCGAGATTGGCGGCTTCTGGCGGCGTTTGGCGGCGGGCGGCGGAGAAAGGCAACCGCAGAGACGCAGAGAAGCAGAGACAACGCAGAGCTGATCCTGGTGCGCCGGGAAAAGAACGCAGAATCGAGGGCGCAGAGGCCGATGGCAGACCAAAGGCAACCGCAGAGACGCAGAGAAGCAGAGAAAACGCAGGGCTGGTCCGGGTGGTCCAAACAAAAGAAGGCCAACTGGAGGGCGCAGCGGGCGATCACAAACGAAGGATCGCCGCAGGGGCGGCGCGAAGGGCGGCGGGGGCGGGTCGTCCGCAGGTTTCGCAGATTACGCCGATGGAACGCGGGGGCGGAGAAGAGCGGGGATCGAGGGATTAAGGGACCGAGGGATCAAGGGGCGGAGGGGCGGAAAACGGGCGGGCGGGGCAGGACGGGGAGCAGCGGCTGAACGCGGGGTGGGCGCGGGGCACTCGGCGAGGCCCGCGGACAGTTCCCCCGGTCCCGCGGCTGCTGGACGAAGCGGCGGCCCAGGCGGGAGGCAGCGGAGGGAGGAGAATCGTCATCGCTTCGGGCTTGGAGACGACCGCGGACAGGGCTCGACCTCGGCTGCCGCAGGGAGCGCTCGGCGCGGGCCGCGGCCGCAACAAACCCGGCCCAGGCCCATGACGGGCGAGGACGCTCAAAGAACCAGATCCTGAGACAGCCAATGGCGGAACTCCGCACTCCGCTCAAGAACGCTCAGCAGCGTTTCGTCCTTGATGCCCAAGTCGTGCAACAGGTTTGCTACTACGAGAATGCGCAATCGCTCGGCAGCGACGAGAGCGTCCTTTCCGTCGAGGGCCTCCTGCTTAGACGCGTGATCGTAGTGCGTGAAGTAGTTCCGCGTGTCCACCACCCTTGCGACGAACTTGGACGCGTCACAACTAATCCGCTCTCGGGCATTGTGCGGAATTCGGTTCAACATGTCAGCCAGGCGCTTGCGGAGCGAGTATTCGTTACCATACTTCAGGCGATTCCTGAGGCTCTGCCTGTGCTCGTCCTGAATGGCCGCTGGCATGTGGGAAGCAAACTGGGCAATTGCGGCGTCGTACTCTTCCTGCTTCATGTACGCGCCGGTCCCCAAGGTCCGATGGTAGGATTCTGCCGCCTTGGTAGCCGCCAAGAATCTGACGTCGAGAGCGGGTGATTCAAGCAACTGCGATCCGAAGAAGACGTTGGCGGCCAAGACTGCCTGCTCAGATCTCGCGAACCACTTGGCAACTATTTGCGGAAAGTCCTCTTTGATCAGTGAGTACGGCAGCAGCATTTGAGGCGGGTGCAGATCGGGATGGTCGTGTTTACCGCGCTGGTGGTAGATCAAGTGAAGCGGCGACTCAGTCGAACCAGGCGAGGCCAGATCGACCGGCTTGAGCGAGAGCGACCTCACGCTGAGTTGATGACCGATCAGCAGGGACATCAGGTTCTCGCACTGCCAAGCAATCCTGCCGGCGTCAGAGAATACCATCTGCTCATGGGCCGCAATCGTGACGCCTGCGTTCCAGCGTATGCTGCACGAACCGCTATCAATAGAGTACGTCCACCCATGCGATATCCTCAGGTCGAATTCCCTGTCAGGCAGCGCAATGTCGATGGGATCGGGGCGACGGAAAGAGGCGTCGACTCCAATGCACTCGGCACCCGTTCTGGGCACCTGGAACTTCGCTGGAGATACGCACGTCCAGTTGGCTAGAGATGAAAACTCAATCGTGTAACTCTTCAGCGGCAATTCGTCGAGATCGCCGACGTGGGTGCCCACGAGCATTCTGTTGGCGGTTAACGACGACGGCAACCCAGCGCCGCCAGCCCCCATGCGCGTCTTTGTGGTGAGGCATCCAACCAGGGTTACGAGTGAGCCGTCAACAAGTCGGCCGTAGAGCCTGGGGAGGGACGGCATCGCCATGAGGCCCGGCAGGTCGATTCCGGGGGGAGTCCCCACAAGCTCGAGCTCGATTCCCTCGCGTGGATCGTAGGACAGGCGGCCGGGGGTGCCGGGCGCATCCGTCATTGTCGCGGCGAAGCTACCCCAACTCTCAAAAACCGAATCCAGCCTGGCGTCCATTTGCTTACCTCCTATCGCAATTCGGCCGTTTAGGGTATGTCGCATGACGCCTCATCGTCCGTTTCGTTCGCGCGTCGCGGGAAAAACGGTGCGTCGCAGGACGCACCGTATATCCGTCCGTCGCGTTAGGCCAGCTTCTTCGCCAACCGCTAGTCCAGAATCTCGCCCACGGTCGAAAGGACGACGACCTTCCCGCACTTGCGGAAGAACGCGTCGGTTTCACGTAGGGCGTCGTCGCGGTCGTGGAAAACGCAGATTGCCCGCGCGCTACGGCTCGGACCCCGAAAACGCGCCCGCTTGCCGTAGCACGGGTGGCCGCGGCAACCCGCTTGCTCGCGCTCGGGGCTCTGGACGGTGCGAATCACGGCGGCCTCTCAGCGGACGGCGCGCAGAAATGCGATGGCTGCGGCCTTGTCGTTGAATTGGCCGCGGATCTCGTCGCCGTTGCTGTAGCGCACGCCGACCTCGTAGCGGGTGAATGCAGTGCCCGGCTGGGACTCGTCGAACGCTTCGATGAAGGCAATCGCCTCCGCCGCATCGCGCAAGGTGTGCGCCGAGCCGTGCAACGGCAGGACGTAGACGCACTGGACCTTGCGGGTCAGCGTCAGACGCAGAGCGGCGATGAATGTGTGGATTTCCGGCTTGTGGCGGTCGCGGAGAAAAGCCGCGATCTGCTCGCGCTTGGCACCCGAGAGCTTCCCATACTGCTTGACCTTCCGCAGCAGGTGCGCGTCGGGCGTGCCCTCATCAAACGCGGCGTCGATTCCTGCGCTGGCAAACGCGGCGACCACGATGTCGTAGGGAAAGTAAACGACGTGGAAGCCGTGCGAGCGAAGCTGGTTGAGCGAGCCGTCCGTGAACACGCCGGCGAGAACGGCCCCGAGAAAGGGGCGCGAGTCGGCGTACCGCTCGGCGAGCGGGATGATGGCGCCCTGAATCTCCTGGGCCTTGTTGCGGGAGTGCTTGGTATATCGGCGCCAGGCAATCTCGATGAACGCGCGCGGCGCGCCGATGGTCTCTTCGGTGCCGCCCGCCTCAATCACGTAGTCCAGATCGTGCGTATTGCCCTTGCCGTCCACCCAGGCGACTTTGCGCCGGCCCGCGCGAGCCTTGCGGGGCCGCTTGGCGTCGAGATACAGGCCGTGCTCCTTGACCACGGCCTCAAGGGGCGGGCGGATGGCCGATTCCAGGGTCTCGCCGATGATCTGGCCGAAGCGATGCGCGGGTGATGTAGCCATGTCCGCCCCTCAACCCTCGACCCACAGGCGGCCTTCGCAGAGTGGGACGCGGTGTTTGCGGTTCTTCCACTTGGTGTTACGGTCGCGCGTGCGATCAAAGCGGAACGATCGGAAGCCGGCGGCGACGGCGAGCCGGCCGAGCCAGTCGATGACGGGCACGTAGACGCCGTAGGGCGCGGAGTCGCCGACCACGAAGCAGACTTCGCTCGGGTGGTCGCAGACGCGCCGGAGGGACTGCCAGACGCGGGCGAGGTCGTGGAAATAACAGGCGACCATCAGGTGGTAGGTCTTCTTGCCGCCTTTGGAGAGTCGGACCTCCGCTAAGCGCTCGCAGACCGCGGTGATCTCCGGCCGAATCGGCGCCAGCAGGTTGTCGGAGAGAACCGCGTGCAGGTTGACGGCCCGCTCCGGGACGTGCTGCGTGCAGGAACGGACGAGGTGGCGACGCACCGTCGACTGGAGGTCGCCCCAGCCGCTGATCTCGCGCAGAAGGCACATTTCGAGGCGCGTGGCATCCGCGTAGTCATAATTGTTGGGGTATGGCGGCGACGTGATGACGAGCGTGGCGAAGCCGTCCGGTACGCCCTCGCAGTCGCGCGCGTCCGCCTGGAGCAAGGTTGCGGACGGCGCATCGTCGCCGGGCGAAACTGCCATGTCCGTCAGCATCAGGCGGACCTGCTCCTCTATCGCGGCCAGCGGGTGCGCGGCCGACTTCTTCGACTTCTTGGGCAGGACGTACTGCCACGGGGCGGTGCCGGCGTGCGAGCAGCGCCGCAGGATGGCGACGAACGCCAACCAGAGCAGTCGGGCGGCGTCGGAGCCGTCGTCGGCGTCCTTGACGGCGCTCCGCAGACGGTCGAGCTCGGCTAGCACGTCGTCGGTGTAGCATGCCCGGATGAGTTTGGGGTAGTGCGTGATGTCGGCCTTGCGGTGGGGCGCCCCGGCGAGAACGGCCTTCGCCAGTTCGCGAAACGCCGCAGGGTCGGAACGGCGGGCGAGCTTGGCGCGGGCGAGGCGGAAGATGAACGGCTGCGCCTCGATGCCGAACGAAGGGGCGCCGGCGTCCTCGGCGGCGATCAGGGTCGTGCCCGACCCTGCGAACGGGTCAAAGACGCGCGCCGTGCCCCGCGGCGCGGCATTTTCGATGACGTCCTGGGACCAGGCGGCAGAGAACCCCGCGCTGAAGCGAATCCAGCGATGCACGGGGAGGCGCATGTTGTCGATGAACGTCGAAGATGCGGCGTCGCTGACCGACGGCTCGACGGCGAGTTCCTCGAAGAGCATGGGTTGTCGCGATTTGAGCAACAGGGCCGTAATCTCCGTGGCTCGCTGGAGCCTGTGATATTCTACTCGTAGCTCGACGCGCAGCGCGGCCACGTGTAATCGACGCACGCCGCCATCGAGGCGCGATGCCTCGCCCGTTTCACCGGGGTATTCGGTGCGCGAGACATGAGGATAAGGTACGACCTGCGGCGAGTTCGGTCAATGTGCGGGGCGGGGTAGCGCAGCGCCGCCGCCCCACCGACCGAATCCGCTCCCCAGCCCCGGTACGGCGAGACCGTGCCGCCGTTTTTCGTAGGCGCGGCGGGGCGGGGGTTGGTAAACTCGGGGTTAGCGGACGCTTTGAGCGCCTATCAAGACCCCTGCGTTTCGACCCTCCCCCGGCCCCTCCCTGGGAGGGAGAGGGGTTATGTTAGGCGTTCTTGGAGAGCGCGCCGCACAAGGAGTTGGAAGGATGCGCACGCTCGCGTGCCTCGTGAGGATTGTCGTCGCTTTTCTCGGCGTCGCGGTCGCGCCGGCCGGGATCACGATTGGGGCGGGGCCGTGGATCGGGACGGACTCCGCCGGGCACGCCTACTACGAGGAGTTCCAGGACTGGACGTGGGACGATTGCCGGGCGCTGGACGGGGCGGGCCTGTACGCCGGGGGGCGGTACAACTTCAACGACGGGTACGACGATTCGCGCGACCTGGTCGCGTTCTACGCGCGGGTCGAGGGCGACAACGTCTACTTCCGCGTCGATCTGTACGATCTCAAGCTCAACGCCGAGAACGGCTACCTCGACATCTACGTCGCGATCGACTGTGCCGCCGGCGGGCAGACGTGGATGCCCGACTGGACCGACGTGCAGGTCGATCACCCGTGGGAGGTCTGCGTCAAGCTCTACGACAGCGTCAATCACGACGTCGTCAACGCGAGCTGGCAGTCCATCGGCGGGTTCCTGGGGGCGTACTTCAACAGCCAGCTTGACGCCGTGGAGTTTGGCATCACCAAGCAGACGCTGCTCAATAACGGGTGGGACGGCAGCCGGGTCATGTATTTCACGGTCATGACGACCAAGGACGGCACGAACTTCGGGGCCGGCGAGATCGGCGACGGCAGCAAGAGCGACGCGACGGACACGTTCTTCGACGACGACCGCGGATACACCGACGGCGTGATTAACGGGGCGATCGCGTCGAACGCACACGTCGGGCGTGCCAAGTACGCGACCATCGCCCACGGCAACCAGTCGCTCAACCAGGCCGAGGCGCTGCGCGTACACCTGTACGACCCGGCGACGACCAACAAGACGGGGTTCGTCCGCACACTGGAGACGCACGAGATCTTCAATGTGCCGCTGAACATCCATGTGAGCGGGACGCTGATCGCGGCGGCGAAATGGGCCAAGGCCGCACCCGGCGACGACACGCGGACCGACGGACCGACGTTCCTGGCCCGGGTCGCGCAGTTCGTGAACAACGACCAGAACGACGGCAAGCCGGGGTCGCTCATCGGCGGCGTGTTCGCCGAGCACATCATGCCGTACTTCGAGGGGGCGGTGAACGCGGCGAGCATCGCGCGGTTCGACGAGCTGGTGCAGGACGTTTTCGGGCTGACGCCGGCGGACATGCGGGTGATGCACACGCCGGAGCGGGTGATTCGTTCGGAATCGACCGGCCTGTCGCCGCTCGATGGGCACACGTTCGACGATATTGCGGCGAGCCCGTACGCCGCGACGTACATCGACGAGGTGACGCACCTGCACTGGTGGTTTTATCCGAGCGATGCGTGGAGCGGGTACAACGGCAGCTTCGACGCGCCGCGGCTGCACAAGGTGCACCGGATCAACGGCGTGTACTGCTTCGCGATCAACGACCGCGAGGACCAGGCGAAGTTCGGGCCGTACGACGGCGGGATGGCGCTCGACACGCGGTACACGCTGGTCGACAAGGCGATGCAGACCGACCAGGCGCAGCTCACGCTGATTTTCGACGATTGGGAGGCGCTGGCGGGCAAGAGCTTCGACCCGGTGTCGGGGCATTCGGTCGAGAACAACAACCAGTGGCAATATCAGCAGACGATCCGCTGGGCGGCGAACCATCCGTGGATCGAGGTCGTGAACCTCAAGGACGTGCTGGACCGGGCGACCAACCCCGCGAACCCGCAGTACAACGCGGCGTGGGTCGTCGAGCACGGCACGCGGTATGACCTGGGGATTCAGACGTACGAGTGGCTCAAGCACGCGTCCGAGAACAGCTACCATTACTGGTATTACAACCAGAACGCCGGGTACGCGGGGAACGAGCAGAACTTCTATCAGCTCGTGCCGGTGCTGCGCGGGCCGCAGGGCGATTATCACGGGCGTTTTCCGGGTAGCGAGCCGACGAGCGACGCGACGGCGAACGCGAAGGACCTCGCCGCCGGGGCGGTGTTTCTGCCGAGCGGCAAGACGCACGGGGATCTGAATGCGGCCGGTACGCTGATGCACGATGCGTGGGCGGCGGTCGCGGCGGCGCCGACGGGGGCACTCAAGCAGCTCGCGGAGCTGACGTACGCGGCGCTGATCTATGAGACGGCGTGGCACGAAGAGGACAACGGCGCGACGTGGCAGTACCAGGGGACGAGCTACGGGAATCCGTGGCCGTCGCCGGACGGCACGTGGGACGGCGTGAATACGTGGGCGCTGCGGCTGCAAAACCACGTACGCAGCGCGGGGGTGCTCGCGGCCGCCGCCCAGTGGGCACAGAACGCAAGGACGGGCTTGCTGGGGCCGCAGACGGTCGTGCAGGCGGTCGATCTGGATCAGGACGGGCAGAACGAGTACGTCCTGTACAACAACCGCGTGTACGTGTGCTTCGAGCGCTGGGGCGGGCGGCTGGTGCACGGCTTCGCGCTCGACGAAATCTCCGGCGACGCGATCCAGGTGCTCGGCGTGCCGGCGGCGAACCCGTCGGAGCCGGGCGAGGAAGAGCGCGTCGGCACCGCGGCGAACCGCTGCAGCACGTTCAAGGACATGAATGCCACATATGTTGACGCCGATTACGCGGTCGCGACCGGGTCGAACTACCTGCAACTGATGTCGCCCGACGGAAAGATCAGCAAGCGGATCGAGTTGCCGGCGGGCAGCGCGACGCTCAAGGCGACGTACACGAACACGACGGGCGGCAACCACTATGTGCGCGTCGGAGCGTCGCCGAATGTGGCCGACCTGCTGGGGAGCGGCCGGGATCACCTGAGTACGGCGAGCACGAGCAGCTATTACCAGGTGCGGAACTCGCAGGGCGGGCTGGTGCGCGTCTATCCCGGCACGGCCAGCCGCAATGCCAGCCCCGCCGACGCGGGTTACGAGAATCGCAACCTGGCGCTGGTTGAGCAGATCGAAGTCTACGGCGGGGCGGCGTTCGCGTTCGACGTGCAGATCGGCACCGGCATGTTCGATGCGGACGCGGACGGCGACGTGGATTCGTCCGACCTGCGCGGGTTCGGCCGCTGCATGGGCGGGCCCGGCGCGGCGTCTGGCGGATCGTGCAGCACACCGTTGCGGCTGCTCGATTGGGATGCCGACGGGGACGTGGACTTGGCCGATTTCGCGCGCTGTCAGCAAAGCGGCACGGGCGCGCTGTAGCGGAGGGCGGCCACGGCCAGACCGGTGGGCGTGACCAATTGGCGCGGCCGATGGGCGGAGGTCTTGGAACGTGGCGGCCGGCGCGTATAATCGCGCACGTGAGTCCGAGTACCCCAGGCCAGCCTTTGCGCCCCGAGCACTTCGCGACGGTCCTCGACGCCGTGTCGGACGCGGTCCTGACCATCGACCGGGATTTCATCATCACGGGGTTCAACCGCGCGGCCGAGCGGCTGACGGGCCACCGCCGGTCCGACGTCATCGGCCGGCATTGCTACGAGGTGCTGCGGAGCAACGGCTGCCAGACGATCGACCGGTGTCCGATGACGCTGGCGCTGCGGGTGGGCGAGCAGCTCGGGACGCGCGAGGTCGCCATTCTGAACCGGGCCAACGAGGAAGCGCTGGTGCGCATCACCTTCACCCCGCTGTTCGGGTTCGAGGCCGAGATCGTCGGCGGAGTTGAGACTTTCCGCGCGGCCGACGCGCCGGCCGACGCGTCGCTGCCCACGCGGAGCGCCGCGTTGTCGATTCTGAAGGCCACGGAGCGCCGCGCGATCGAGGAAGTGCTCCAGCGCACGGGCTGGAACCGGACGGTAGCGAGCCGCGAGCTGGGCGTCAGCCGCATCACGTTGTGGCGGAAGATGCGCAAGCTGGGAATCAAACCGACGTCTTGAGAGACCCGGCCGAGCCGGTGCCACCGGCCGTTGCCGGGTCGCCGGCGGGGTAGAATGCCGGGCGGTCATGGGGTCCGGAAGAGATTGGGCCGAAGGCCGATCGCAAGCGCAAGGAGCGTGTCATGCAGCGCGCGAAGATCACGATCGTCGGGGCGGGCAACGTCGGCGCGACGTGTGCGCACTGGGCCGCCGCCAAGGAACTCGGCGACATCGTGCTGGTGGACATTATTGAGGGCATGCCGCAGGGCAAGGCCCTCGATCTCCACGAGGCCGCGCCGGTCGAGGGGTTTGACGTCCAACTGACGGGAGCCAACGACTATGCCGCGACCTCCGGCAGCGACGTGGTGATCATCACGTCGGGCATCCCGCGCAAGCCGGGCATGAGCCGCGACCAGTTGTTGGAGACGAACGTCAAGATCGTGGCGGACGTGACGGCCAAGGTGGCCCGGAACAGTCCGGACGCGGTCCTGATCGTCGTGTCGAATCCGCTCGACGCGATGGTCTATACCGCGCACGTCGTCTCCAGGTTCCCCACGCAACGCGTGGTCGGCCAAGCCGGCGTCCTCGATACCGCCCGCTTTCGCGCCTTCATCGCCGACGAGGTCGGCTGCAGCGTCGAGGACGTGCAAGCCATGCTGCTGGGCGGCCACGGCGACGACATGGTGCCGCTGCCACGGTACACGACCGTGAGCGGCATCCCGATCACCCAGCTCATCCCGCCCGGGAAGCTCGACGAGATCGTCACGCGCACCCGCAACGGCGGGGCCGAGATCGTCAACCTGCTGAAGACCGGCAGCGCCTACTATGCCCCCGCGGCCGCGACCGTGGCGATGGCCGAGTCCATCCTGCGCGACAAACGCCGGATTCTGCCGTGTGCGGCGTATTGCGAGAAAGAGTACGACGTCGGCGGGTACTTCGTCGGGGTGCCGTGCGTTCTCGGCCGCAATGGCGTCGAGAAAGTCATCGAGGTCGAGCTGGACGCACGGGAGAAGGAGATGTTCGCCGCAAGCGTCAAGCACGTGAAGGAGCTGTGCACGGTCGCGAAGAAGTTCCTGCCGAAGTAAGGGGCGGGCAGAGCCTGTCGAGCTGTGCGGCGGGCCGGCACCGTCCGGATGCTAATCGGTGCCTTACGACGCGGCGCGTGCGACAGGGGGCGAGTTCGCGGCTGAGAGCGTCGCGCGGGTATGGGTGGGCGGTGTCGATCATTGAGGCATGCCCCGCGGGGCGGCGGGTTTGTGAGCTGTCCAGCGGCGCGTTCTTGTGGGCACTGCAACCGGCGGGCGCTCTTGCGAGGATCGTGGAATCTGGCCTTGGAGAACGGGTGTGATGGACAACGATGCGACCCGATTGATAGAGGCATGGTTCGCGGAGAATGAGGACGGCGAATTCGTCTCTGGGACAAGAGCCCGTCCGTTCTCCGTCGTCGGGCCGACAACGGATGGCGCGGCCATTGTGTTCACCACCAAGCCCGGCGTTGTCGTGGCCGCCCTTTGTCCGGGCGCAGAAGCTGACGGGCCTGGGGTGATTGGCCGGTGTGGCCTCTTGAGCCGGACAGACCTTGACTGGATCGGCGGGATGATCGGAACACGCGAGTTGCTGTTTCTGGGCGATATGGACCCAGCCGATTTGATGGTGTTCGCGTGGCTCCGCAGCAGCCTCGGCCCAAGGCGGGTCACCTTCGCTGGCGTGAACGATGCACTTCTCGAAGCCGCGGGGCTCTCCGCGACCACGGCTCTCGGCATCCCGCTTGTCCCATCAGAGCAACGGTCCCTCACCGTCCTAAGACGTGTCCTTCCAGAGATCGCCAGTACAGTTGGACCTAACTGCGCTCGCATGCTGGAGCAGGGACGTAAGATTGAACTCGAGGGAGTGAAGAGCAGCAGAGAGGGTGTGGCTGCGATCGTACAATCGGTCGGTTTGCGAGGATGGCTGGGTGAAGAATAGCCCGGCCGAGCAAACAAGGCGACGTGTGCCGTGCCAAGGCACCGGACGTGATGCGGAACAGGCACCATTATAGACATGCTAGGACGGACCGGCACAGTCGCCTTGACCCGCGGGCAGTGGTACACCAGCAAAGTGGTGATCGACTGGAACCCGAACGACCCGAGCGGCACCGGCCAGCGGCTGCGGTTCTGGGTCGAGACCGACGAGGACGGCGACTTCGGCCTTCTTGCTTCGAACCTCTGACTTCGCCCCCCGCCGCTCCGGCGGCGCCGTTGGCCCCACGTGCACATCTCGTCCGCGGGCCTCGGGATTGTTGTACTACAAGCGTCCAGAATCTGGCCGAGGCAAAGGAGCTTCTCGCATGCTACGTCGGTCCCGGCGCGCCCGGAGGACCGACGCTGCACTGGTTGCGGCCGGAGGCGCGGGGTTTGTCGCCTGCTACGTCGGCCACGGGGGCCGGCGCTACTTTGGTTGCGGCCGGTGCCGCGCTGCGGTCATCTTCTGCGGCCGGGTTACAGGATCAGCATCGCGTCGCCGTAGCTGTAGAAACGGTAGCGCTGCTCGATCGCTGTGCGGTACGCCGTGCGGATCAGGTCGGGCGACGCGAACGCCATCACGAGGGCGAGCAGCGTGCTGCCGGGCAAATGGAAGTTCGTGAGCAACGCGTCGACGTTGCGGAAGCGATATGGGGGGTACAGGAAGATGTTGGTCCAGCCGGATGACGCTTTCAAGCTGGCGTCGTCCGCGGCGTCGGTCGCCGCTTGAGCCAGCGTCTCCAGCACGCGTGTCACGGTTGTGCCCACGGCGATGAGCCGGCCGCCGGCCGCCCGTGTGGCCTGCATCGTCGTCGCCGCAGCCGCAGGCACCTCGAACCACTCGGCGTGCAGCTTGTGCAGCGCGAGGTCGTCCACTTCGATCGGGGTGAACGTGCCGGCGCCCACGTGCAGCGTCACGTCGGCGCGTTGCACGCCGCGAGCCGTCAGCTCGGCCAGCAGCTCGGGGGTGAAATGCAGGCCCGCGGTTGGGGCGGCCACGGCGCCCGGTCGTTGCGCGTAGACGGTTTGGTACCGCTCAGCGTCGGCGCGTTCGCGCTCCGGCGCGGCCTGTCGTTCGTTCCGCCGGATGTACGGCGGCAGCGGCGTGTGGCCAATTCGCGTGAGCAGGTCGAGCGGCGTGACGGTCGGCTCGGGGCGGACGAGCCACTCGCCACGGTCGGCGCGCTCGGTGAGCAGCAGGGTCGTGTCGGCGGCGTCGCAGCGCAGGCGCTCTCCGACGCGCAGCCGGACGGACGGTTTGAGCAGCACGCGCCAACCGGCTTCGTCCTCGTGCAAAAAGAGCCCTTCGACGTGCCCGCCGGTTGCGCGACGGCAGAAGAAACGCGCGGGGAGGACGCGTGTGTCGTTGAGGACCAGGCAATCGCTGCGGGCAAAGTAGTCGACGCATTCGCGGAACACGCGGTGCTCGATCTGCCCACTCGCGCGGTGCAGGACGAGCAGACGCGACGCGTCGCGGCGCTCCACGGGATGCTGGGCGATCAGCTCCGGCGGCAGGTCGTACTGCAGTTCGGCAAGTCGCAAGCGGCACCTCGCACAGGCGACACGGGCCGCGATTGTAGCATCCGTCGCCCCGCGCGGACGGTTCGGCGTTCGTTGCGTCGGCCCCTTCCGCCGCTATACTGGGCCGCGACAGGCACGGAGGTCTGCCGCAGAGGGACATTATGCGTTCGCCACACGTTCGCGTAGCTGTCAATCTCGACCAGGTCCGCGCGTCGGCCGAGGCGATTCGGCAGCACACCGGCGTGCGGCTGATGGCCGTCGTCAAGGCGGACGCCTACGGGCTCGGGGCCGCGCAGGTCGCCGACGCGCTGGCGTCGATCGCCGATGAGTTCGCGTATTTCTCGCTATACGAGGCCCGGCAGGTGCGTCGCCCGGGGCTGGCACTCGGGCCACCGGACGGCGATCCGAACGAGTATCGCGAGCTGCGCTTGCGGCCGTCCATTGCCACGCTGGAGGACGCCACACGGTTCACGGGCGTACCGGTTGCGATCAAGGTTGACACGGCGGGCGAGCGGTTTGGCTGCCCGCCGGAGGAGTTGGACGAGCTCGTGGCGCGCTGCGACGTGACGGACTTCTGGACGCACGCGACGCAAATCGACGCGGTTCACCGGCTGCGGGAAGCGTGCGGCGGGCGAGGGCGACCGGTACACGCCGCGCTCACGGCGTTGCTGGATGAACCCGAGGCCTGGCTCGACGCGGTTCGACCGGGGCTGGGGCTCTACCGGGGGGCGGTGCGGGTCACGTCGCGGCTGCACGCGGTGCGCGAGACGAAGGGGCCGGTGGGCTACACGGGCTTCAGCGCCGCGCGCGTCGGCGTGTTCCTGGCGGGGTACAGCAATTTTGTGCGGCCCGGACCGGTGCTGATCAACGGCCGGGGCCAGCAGATCCTCGAATCAGGCATGAACACGTCATACGTCAGCGTGGACCCCGCGGACAAGGTGGGCGATGAGGTCGTGCTGTTGGGCGATGCGCTGACCGAGGAAGAACTCGCGCGCCACTTCGGCACGCGGCCACACGAGATTCTCTGCCGTTACACCGCGATAGGACCCCGCCACTACGCGACCGCGGGCGCCGCATCTACGTGAGATTGGCGCGGTACCAGTCGATCGACCGCCGCAAGCCCTCCGAAAACATGATCTTCGGTTCGTAGCCCAGCACGCGCTTGGCATCGGAAAGGTCCGCCAGGCTGTGGCGCACGTCGCCGGCCCGCGCGGGCTCGTACTTGGGTTGGACGTTCGTCCCCAGTAGCGTGTTGATATCCTTCACGATCGCGTTGAGCGTGGTCCGCTCGCCACAGGCGATGTTAACCACCTCACCGTGCAGCTCGGGGGCTTCAGCGGCCAGCATGTTTGCGTTGACCACGTTCTCGATGAAACAGAAGTCGCGCGACTGCTCGCCGTCGCCGTACACGACCGGCGGCTGCCCCTTCAGCATCCGGCTGACGAACGCGGGGATGACGGCGGCGTAGGCACCGTGCGGGTCCTGCCGCGGGCCAAAGACGTTGAAGTAACGCAGGCAGGCGGTCTGCAACCCGTAGACGTGCGACCAGCAAGTGCAATAGTGCTCGGCCGCCAGCTTGCTTACCGCGTAGGGGCTCAGCGGCTGGGGCCGCATGTCCGGCTTTTTGGGCATGACAGGCGTGTCGCCATAGGCGCTGCTGCTGGCGGAGTACACGAAGCGGCGGGCGCCGACGTCGCGGGCGGCGATCAGCAGGTTGAGCGTGCCGGTGACGTTGATCTCGTTACAGGGGCGGGGCTCGGCGACGCTGCGCGGCACGCTGGCGCGCGCGGCGAGATGGAAAACAACCTCGACACCGCGCATGGCCTGCGCGACGGTCGCGGGGTCGCAGATGCTGCCCTCGACCAGCTCGATCTGAGCGGCCACTTCGGCCAGGTTCTGGCGCTTGCCGGTGCTGAAGTCGTCGAGCACGCGGACGGACCGCCCCTGTTCGAGCAACCGGCGCACGATGTGGCTGCCGATGAATCCGGCGCCGCCGGTCACGAGGCACAGACTCATAATCAATCCTCGGGCAAACGGAAGAACCGCACGGCGTTCGCGGTCGTCGCCGCGGCCAGCGCGTCGAGCGCCACACCGCGCAGATCGGCCAGAAAGCGGGCGGTGTGCACCAGCAGGGCCGGCTCGTTGGGGCGCACTTTGCGCATCGGCTCCGGCGAAAGATACGGCGCGTCCGTCTCCAGCATCATACGGTCGGCGGGCACAAACCGCGCGACGGCCTGGATGGTTTCCGCCTTCCGGAAGGTCACGACGCCGGTGAATGAGAGCAGGCAGCCGAGGTCGAGCGCCCGCCGGGCCACCGCGACGTCGGCGGAGAAGCAGTGGAACACGGTGCGTTCGGCGACGCCCGGGTATTCGGGCAGGATGTCGCACACACGCGATTCCGATTCGCGGGCGTGAATCACGACGGGCCGCGCGAGCTCGGACGCCAGGGTGAGCTGCGCGCGAAAGACGCGTTCCTGCCGGTCGCGCGGGGCGAAGTCGTAATGGAAGTCGAGGCCGATCTCGCCCACGCCGACGATCCGCTCCTGTAAGCCAGCCGCCGCTCCCTTACCGCGCAACAGCTCCGCGAGCGCGGCCAGGTCCTCGTCGTCGCACCGCCCGGCCTCGTGCGGGTGAATCCCCGCCACGAACGAGAGCTCCGCATGGGCCTTGACGACGTTGAGCGCTGCGCGCGCATCGGCGGTGTTGACGGCCACCACGATGATCCGCCCGACGCCCGCCGCGCGCGCCGCCGCCAGGACCGACGCCAGGCGCGGCGCTAGCTCGGGACTCGTCAGATGGCAGTGCGTGTCAATCAGCATCAGGGCACGAATTACGAATAGCGAATAGCGAATTACGAATTCAAACGTCGCCCGTTCGTCCGTAATCCGCTATTCACAATCCACTGTTCAAGCGATGGGCTTCATTCCGCGTTCTGCACTTGCTCCTTGATCCGGTCCACCGCGCTCTTGATCTCGATGATCTCGCGCGCGATCGTCGAATCCCCGGTCTTCGACCCGATCGTGTTCGCCTCGCGCAGCATCTCCTGCGCGATGAACTCCAGCTTCCGCCCCGGCGGCTCGGTGTCCGCCATCAGGGCTGCAAACTGCTGGAGATGCCCGTCCAGCCGGCTCAGCTCCTCGCTGATGTCGCTCCGCTCGGCGTAGATCGACACCTCCTTGAGCAGATCGTCCTCCGCAAGCCGCACGCTGCTGTCGGCGATAAGCTGCTGCACGCGCGCGTGGAGGCGCAGGCGGTATTCCTCCAGCACCAGCGGCCCGCGCTCGCGGACGACCGCCAGGGATTTCCGGATGCGCTCGCAATGCGCGGACAGGTCCTCCGCCAGCGCCCGGCCTTCGGCGGCGCGCATATCGATCAGCCGATCCAGCGCCGTCTGGGTCAGACGCGACAGCACCTGCCACTTCTGCTCGCGCTCGGTCGCGCTCAATTCCCGCGGCTGACAGGCCCCCGGCAGGGCCAAGAGCGTGGCCAGGTCGATCGTCAGATGCGGATCGTCGCCCGCCACCCGCCGCAGGTGCGTGACATAGGCTTGCACAGCGGCGGTGTTGATCTCGGAAGCTGCCTGCGGGCTCAGGTCGCGCACGTACAGGCGCAACGTCACGCTGCCGCGCGTCACGCGCAGCCGCAGGAGGCGCTCGACCTCGGTCTCGAGAAACGCGAAGTCATCGGGTAGGTGCGTCGCGGGCTTGAAGTAGCGGTTGTTGACGCTGCGGAGCTCGAGGTGGTACGCCCGATCGCCCTCTTCCAGCCGCGCCTCGCCAAAACCCGTCATCGAGTGAATCATGGGCGGCTACCCTCGTTTGCTGCGCCTNNCTCGCTTTCGCCCACCGGCCAGACAATCCGAAAACTCGCCCCGCCGAGCCGCTCAGCGGCCCGAACACGCAACGGCCCACGCCCACAAGGCCGGTGTCCGCGTCGCGCGTCATCCGCCCCGCACGGTCCGGCTACGCCCCGCCCGGCTCAGGCTGCGCAGGCGGCTGCGCCGGCGGCTGTGGCGCGGGCTGCTCCGGTGCCGGAGGCGGCGCTTCCGCGGGCGGAGCCGGCGACTCGGGCGTCGCACCCGGCGGCTGAACCGGCGACGGCGCTGGAGCCACCGGCGCTGCGGGGGCCGGCGCCGGCGGCGCGCCTCCGCGATTCATCGGGATCTCCATCCGACGCGGCGCGTTGCTCGGCTGCATAGGCTGCGGTGCGGACCCCATCGGCCCCGCCGGCCCCAACCCCGGTCCGCTCGGCACGAACACATAGTTCAACGCGACGGCAAACCCCAGCAGCACCACCGCCCCGACAATCGTGACCCAGGTCAGCACATCGCCCGTCTTGGCTCCAAACGCCGTTCCGCCGCCGGCCCCGCCAAACGCCCCGGCCAGCCCGACGCCCTTCCCGCGCTGGAGCAGAATGACGATTATCAGCAGGAGCGCGATAACAACGAAGAAGAACGCCAGGATCGTGTGATACCACTGTGCCGCTAGAATCATGACCGGCCTCTAGGTTGCTCTGGGCGAACCGACGACAGGTACGCGGGCTCCCGCGCACGCCGCCCCAAGCCCAGCACTATACCCCCCTTAGACGACCTTTGCCAGCGCCGCCTGCACGATTCCGACGAACGCGTCCGCCTTCAGGCTGGCCCCGCCGATCAGCCCGCCGTCCACGTCGGGCTGGCGCATGACCGCCTCGGCATTGTCCGGCTTGACGCTCCCGCCGTAGAGGATGCGGACCTCGTCCGCCGCCGGACCGACCAGCTCGTGCAGACGGCTCCGCAGGTGCCCGTGGGCCTCCTGGGCCTGCTGCGGCGTCGCGTTCTGTCCGGTCCCGATCGCCCACACGGGCTCATAAGCCACGACCAAGTCGGCGCCGGTCACCACGCTGACCCCGACCAGGCCCGCCGTGATCTGAAACGTCAGCACGTCGAGCGTCAGGCCGGCGGACCGCTCCGGCAGCGTCTCGCCGACGCACAAGATCGGCGTGAGCTTTGCGGCCCGCGCCGCCCGCACCTTGAGATTGATCGCCCGGTCGTCCTCGAGGTGGCCGATCGTGTGTCGGCGCTCGCTGTGTCCAATAATCACGTAGCGCGCCCCGGTCTCGGCGATCATCGCCGCTGAGATCTCGCCGGTGAACGCGCCGTTCGGCTCGTGATACAAATCCTGGGCGCCCAGGCGGATCGGCGTGCCTTTGAGCGCCTCGGCGATCGGGTACAGGTAGACCGCCGGCGGGCAGACGAGCACCTCGACCCGCTCGCACACACCCAGGCTGTCGAGGCCGGCACGAATGCCCGCGACAAGTTGGCTGCCGCGCGTACGATCGAGGTTCATCTTCCAGTTGCCGGCCACGAGTGGACAGCGCATGAACATACTCCCAGAGCCGCAGGTCCGTCGCGAACCCGCCGGCCAAGTGTGCTGGGCCTCGGTTCTCGATCGCCGCGCGACGGCCGAGAGGAGACGCCGGTCTATTCAACGTCGCCGCCCCAGGTGCGTCAACCGCGCGGCGAAGCCCGCCACAGGTGAAGCGATCCGCGGTGGGCGAGGCGCAATTAGACTGAGACGCATGTTTTATGGGACAAATGGCGGGAAAACGCCGTCCGTGCAGGCAAATCGCTGGAAATTAGGACTCAACAGGATACGATAAGTCCCATTGTATCGGCGGTTCGGCGAGGGCGGCCGGCTGCCGAGGCCGCCCGTGGGTACGGTCCGGGCGGCTTTCGAGTCAGGTAACGGAGAGACACTGGATGGTAGCAGCCTACGGGCCGCTGGCGCGCGCACTTTGTCTCGCGCTGCTGACGATCGGCTTGCTTAAGGGCCAGGCGGAACCGCCAGCCGCCGAAGCCACGCCGGCCGAGTCTGCCATCGAAGTGGTGATCGAGGCTCCCGAATCCGAGGATGTGGACGATGCGGGTGTGGACGCCGCCGGCGCGCAACCGCTGGCCCGGGATGTTCCGCGACACCATGAGCCGCCCCGCTTGGAACCAATCCGTCGCGTTTGCCGCGTGACCGCATACTGTGACCGGGGCCTGACGGCTTCCGGGAGGCGTGTCGGCGTCGGTCAATGTGCCGCCCCGCCTTCCATCCCGTTTGGGTCCAAGGTCTACATTCCCGCCCTGGGCCGCAGCTTCGTCGTCACCGATCGCACGCACCCGCGCTTCCGGCACAACACCGTTGATATCTTCATCCCCTCTGAGAACCGCTGCCGCGACTTCGGGCGGCACTACCTGAAGTGTGAGTTCACAGTCGCGACCCGCGGCCGGCAGGGGTAACGCGGGTGCGGGCTCACGGGGGGTGTCTCCAGCGGCCGTACAGCGACTTCCCATCCTCGGCCTCATTCGCGAGAATACGCCGGTGGGCCGCCGTGAGCGGCTGGTGAGCCGCGATGCCATCCGCACGAAAATACGACCTGCTGGCGATCGACCTGGACGGGACATTGCTGGATTCTGCGCACGCCCTGCCGAGCGTGAACCGGGCAGCCCTGCATCGCGCCCACGACGCGGGCATGCGCATCGTGCTGTGCACCGGGCGGGCGTTTACCGAGACGCGCCCGGTCCTCGACCAGATCGGCCTCGACCTGGACGCGGCGGTGACAGTTTTCGGGGCGCTCGTGACGGAGGTTGAGAGCGGGCGCACCCTGTACCGCACCGCGTTGCCGTTGGACATGGCCCGGGCGGTGACGGACTGGTTCCAGCGGGACGGGTACACGGTCTTGTGGCTGACGGACACCGACGAGGTCGGATTCGACGGCTACGTGCTGGCGGGGCCGAACCGTCACGCCGCCGTCGATACCTGGCTGTCGCTTTCGCCGTGCGAGGTGCGCGAGGTGCCACGCATCCCCGCGGACGCGGCCGCCCCAGTACGCCTGTCGATCATCGACGAGGCCGGGGCGCTCGAGGCCGTGTCGCGGCGGCTGAGGGCTGACTTCGATGGACGTCTAACGCACAACGTGCTGCACGCCCCCCCCTACCGGCTCTCGCTCATCGAGGCGTTCGCGCCGCAGGTGAGCAAGTGGTACGGGATCGAGAAGCTGTGCCGGCGGTGGGACATCGACCCGCGGCGGACCGTCGCGGTCGGCGATGACGTCAACGACGTGCAGATGCTCGAGCACGCGGGGCTCGGCGTGGCGATGGGCAACGCGGGGCGCGCCGTGCAGGCGGTGGCCGACCGTGTGATTGGCACGAACGACGCGTGCGGAGTGGCGGAGCTGATCGGCGAGCTTCTAGCGGAGTAGCGGACTCGAATGGCCCGGCGTTTTCGTGCTGCGGAACAGGAACGATGATGGCCCCGTACGCCCGACTTGAAGTGCTGTTGACCGTGCTGCTCGGTGGCGCCGTGACGGCCGCGACCGCGTGGGTGGCGCCGCCCTGGGCGATTCTCCCAGCCATCGTCACCCTCGCCCTGCTCTCCTTCTACCGCGACCCGACGCGGCAGCCCCCGCAGGGCGCCGCGCTGGTACTGGCCGCGGCGGACGGCAAAGTCGTCGAGGTGACGCGCGGCGCCGCGGCGCCCGACGGGGCGCGATGTGTGCGGATTATGGTTTTTCTGAGCGTCTTCAACGTGCACGTCAACCGCAGCCCGTGCGCCGGGCGGGTCTGCGAGGCACAGTACAAGCCGGGCGAGTTCCTGAACGCGCTGCGCCCCGACGCCGACCAACGGAACGAGAGCCACACGCTGGTCATCGACCCCGCCGCACCGCTCCCGGGGCCGATCCGCGTCCGCCAGATCGCGGGGGTGCTGGCGCGGCGGATCGTGTGTGCAGCGCGGGTCGGCGACGAATTGGCCGCGGGCCAGCGTTTCGGTATGATTAAGCTTGGCTCGCGGACCGAGGTGTGTCTGCCGGAACACGCGGACTGGGAGATCGCGGTGCGTGTCGGGCAGCACGTGAAGGGCGGCGAGACCGTTCTGGCGCGCCTGCGGCCGGAACGCGAAGGCGTCCTGAGCGGAGTTCAGGTATCGGACCGGCTGGAAACCGGGGCTCACGCGACACCGGAGGATGGGTCAGACAAAGGGCCTGGGAATCGGAAGAGACCGTGATCGTCAAGCCGCAACATCCGCCGATCGCCAACCTGGAGCCGCACTCGCGGCGTCTGATCGGCATCAGCCTGCTGCCGGCGGCGGCGACGCTCGGCAACCTGCTGTGCGGGTTTCTGGCGGTGTTCTGCTGCCTGTGGTCGATGGGCGCAGACTACGGGGCTTCCTTCGGCGCGCAGCACCGCCTGGTTCACCCGCGTCTGGCACACCTGTTCCCCACGCCGATCTCCGCGGGCGCTTACCTGATCGTGCTGGCCATGATCTTCGACGCGCTCGACGGCCGGCTGGCGCGCATCACCCGCCGGACCAGCGAATTCGGCGCCCAACTCGACTCGATCGCCGACATCGTCAGCTTCGGCGTTGCCCCGGCGGCCCTGTTTATCTCGTTGCTGCTGCGACCGCCGTACAACTCGACGGCCGAGATTCCCGACGCTTCGAAGCTGCAGTTCCGCATCGGACTGGTATGCGCGCTGGTGTACCTGAGCTGTGCCGCGATCCGGCTGGCCCGTTATAACGCCGAGAACATCAAGACCGAGGCGGCCCAGCAGCGGTTCAGCGGTCTGCCGAGCCCGGGGGCCGCGGCGGCCGTCGTCGCACTGTTGGCCCTGCACGAAGAGCTGCGCCAGTCGGGTTTCTCGGTCTGGGACGTGGACTGGGCCAACGCGTCGCGCTGGGTCATCGCGGGGACCGCGTTCGCGGTAGCCCTGCTCATGGTCAGCCGGCTGGACTACGTGCACGTCTTCAATCTGTATATCCGCCGCAAGCGCCCGCCGACGCACCTCGTGTGGCTGATCGTGATCATCGGCCTGGCGTGGTACTCGTTCGAGTTGCTGCTGGTCGTGCTGGCGTTTGGGTATGTGATCAGCGGTCTGCTGGCGAACATCCTGCGCCGGCGAAAGGACCGGAGCGCCGCCCAGGCGAGCGAGGCGTAGCGGCGGAAGAAGACGGGGCCCTTTTTTCTCTGCCCGGCGCTCCGTCGGCGGGCGAGACAGGATTCACGCCCGAGCGCCTCAGGGGGCTTTTTTCTGCCGGGCTCACCCTGTAATGTGAACTTATGCATCGACGAGGACAGACGGCGCGCGCGGGCGTGCTCGGGCTGGCCGTCGGCCTGAGTTGCTGGGCGGCGGGCTGCGGCGGCGCGGCGCCCCGGCGTGAGCTTGCTTCCGGCAACGCGCTCGACCGTGCACGGGGCATCGTCAAGGTCTCCGAGCAGGGGGATATGGCCGCGGTGCACAAGCTCGTGGACCTGCTGGAGGATCCGGACGCCGCGGTACGCATGTACGCGATTCGCGCGTTGCGCCACCTGTGCGGGCAGGACTACGGGTTCCATTATTACGATGGCGCGGCCGACCGGGCGCAGGCCGTCCTGCGCTGGCGCGACGCGCTGCGCAACGGCGAACTGACGCCGCGACACGCGGCTCCGTCGGAGGGCGCGGAAGCGGCTGCGTCCGAGCCGCCGCAGCCCTCGGCAACCCCACCCGCGGCCGAGCCCACCACGAACGTTGAAAGCGGGGGCCCATGAACGCAACGGCCGTCTTGCAGCTCGAGTTGACGAGCAATCCGCGCCAGTTGCCGCGGCTTCGGCAGCGCGTCGGGCGCTGGATCGTCGCGCAGGGCTGGACGGAGCCGCAGGTCGGCGAGCTGGTCTTGGCCCTGGACGAAGCCGTCACCAACGTCATCCGGCACGCCTACGAGAACCGGCCGCACCAGCGCATCATGGTCTGTGCGGAGCCGATCGTAGACCCGCGCGCGGGCGAAGGGCTGGAAATCCGCGTGCGGGACTTTGGACGGCAGGTGGACCCGGCGCAGATCCAGGGGCGCAACTTGGACGACGTGCGGCCGGGCGGACTCGGCGTGCACATCATGCGTGCCATGACCAACGCCGTGGAGTACCATCCGGCCGAGGGCGGCGGTATGCTGGTGATCATGCGGAAGTTCAAATCGCACACCGCGGGCGTGGGCGCGCGGGTGACGGAAGGGCGATGAGCGGGAACGTGGGCACGTTGCAGGTCAAGACGACGACGACCGACGGCGCGCCGGTGGTGAACGTGCACGGCGAGGTGGACATGCAGACCTCGCCGCGGCTGCGCCTGCTGCTGCTGGAGTTGGCGGCCAAGCTGGGCGGGCCACTGCTGATCGACCTGTCGGGCGTCACCTACATGGACTCATCCGGGGTTGGAACGATGGTGTACGTCAAGCGCGAAGTCGAGCGCGCCGGCCGCCGACTCGTGCTGATGGGGCTACAGCCGCGGGTCCGCAGCGTGCTCGAGATCACCCACCTCGACAAGTTCTTCACGATCGTGCGGAACATCAGCGAGGTGGCGGCGTCATGAGCACCGCGCCGGGGCGGCCGCAGGCGGCGGGCTGGCGTCAAAGGGTCGAGCGCGTCGGTGCCGGCGTGCGGGGCGGGCTGGACCAGTTTCACGGCGGCCTCGTTTATGTCGGGCGCGTGATCAGGCTGCTGCTGGCGGTCGGACAGCGCGCGGCGCTGGCGCTGCGCGGGGGACCGCACCGCATCCGCCGCCAGGCGCTGGTGCAGCAGGCCATCCGCGTGGGGGTGCGCAGCATTCCGATCATCGTGCTCGTGCAGATCTTCATCGGCATCATCCTGTCGCTGAGCATGGCGCGGCCGCTGGACGACATCGGGCAGCTCGAGCGGGTGGCTGATGTGGTGGCGCTCGCGACGTTCCGGGAGATGGGCGCGCTGATCAGCGCCGTCATTCTCAGCGGCTTCGCGGGGGCGTCGATTGCGGCCGAGTTGGGCGCGATGGTCGAGGGCGAAGAGATCAAGGCCCTGCGGGCGCATGCGCTCGACCCGATTCGCTTTCTCGTCGTGCCGCGCGTGCTGGCCACCGCCGTCATGATGGTCGGGCTGACGATCCTCGCGAACGTGGTGGGCGTGTTCGGCGGCTTCCTGACCAGCGTCGCCGTGCTCAAAATCAACCCGCACACCTACATCGACCTGACGCGCGCCGCCCTCACGCCCACCGACTACTTCACGGGGTTGTTCAAGGGCGGCGTGTTCGGCGCCATGATCGCCTTGCTGGCATGCCACGAGGGGCTCAGCGTCACCGGCGGCGCAGAGGGCGTCGGGCGTGCCACGACCACCACCGTCGTCAAGAGCATCGTGTGCCTGATCGGGGCCGATTGCGTCTTCGCGATCATCTTCTACGCGCTGAAGTGGTGGTGACGTGGCGCTCGTCGTCGGCATCGACGAAGCCGGCTACGGCCCGCTGCTCGGGCCGCTCGTGGTCGCGGCCACGCTGTGGCGCGCCGAGCCGGCCGCGGTCGCCGGCGATTGGTGGGAGTTGCTCGGCGACGCCGTGTGCCACACGCCACGGCGCGGCGAGGCCCGCGTGCCGGTCGGGGACTCGAAAGAGGTTTTCGACCGTAAGCGCGGCATTTATACGCTGGAGCGCACCGTGTTGGCGTTCGCGGACGCCGCGGGGCTGCGGTCGGAGACGCTCGACGATCTGCTCGGGGCGCTCGGTTTTGACCGGCGCGCGACCGTGTTCCCCTGGTACCAGGATTTGTCGCGCCGGCTGCCGGCTGACCCGGCCCGCTCGGCCTTCGCCGGCGCTGCCGAACGCCTGCGCGCGGCGATGGCGGGCGGCGGACTCACGTTGTGCGGGCTGCGAACGCACATCGTCACCGAGGACCAGTTCAACCGGCGGCTGACGCAGACGCGCAACAAGGCTGCGGTCGTGCTGGAGGCGGTGCTGCGCCTGGTGCATTGGGCCGCAGAGCAGTGTGGCGACCTGGACCTGCACGTGCTCGTCGACCGGCTGGGCGGACGGGCGGATTACCGCGGCGTGCTGATGGGAGCGTTCCCCGAGCGGCACCTGCACGTGCTGGAGGTCACGGACCGGTGCAGCCGCTATCGGCTGGCCGCACAGCACAACGACTGGCGAGTAGAATTCGTCGTGGAAGGCGAGCAGCAGCACCTGTCGATCGCGCTGGCCAGCATGTTGGCCAAGTACGTGCGCGAGCTGCTGATGGAACGGTTCAACGCGTATTGGCGCACTTTGGCGCCGGAGTTACAGCCCACCGCCGGCTACTACACGGACGCGCAGCGCTTCCTGGCCGCGATCGCACCGCTGCTGGCGCGTGAGGACGTGCCGCGCGAGCGCTTTGTGCGTGCCCGGTGACGGCACTGCAACTGCGAGTGAGCATGACCGATTCAGCGCGGCGTTCTGCAAGTCACGCGGGGTCTCGCGCTTTGCGCGGGCTGCTGCGGGTTTTGGCCGCAGCGCTGGCCGCGGGTTTCGCGCAGGCCGGGGCGCCACCGGTCGGGCCCGCGGGCCACGCCTGGTCGCCGGCGGTGACGGGGGCGCTCACCGCATACTGTGCGGGTCAATGGGCCGACGCGCAACGGTCGTCCGAACAGCTCCTGAAGGCATCGGCCGCGGCCGAGGTGCGCCGCGACGCCGCGGTCATCCAGGCGTTCTGTCTGCTGCGCAGCGCGGCGCGCGCCGACCAGATCGACGGCCGGACCCGTTTGGCGCAGCTCCAGCAGGAAGATCCGACGCTGCGCGACGAGCCAGAGTGCAACCTCGCGTATGGCAGCGCCCAGACGGCACTGCACGAGACGCCCGAGGCACTCGAGTCCTTGGAGCGGGCGGCGGAGGGCTTTGCCGCCCAGGGACTCCCGAATCGGGAGCTGGCCGCCCTTGTGGCGCTCGCCCGCGCGTGGGCGGTGCACAACGATTGGGGGCACATGCCGGCCCGATTCACGTTCCGGCGACCGCAGAACTCCGACCAGGCCGCCGCGGCCCGACGAAGCCAGATCGAAGCGGTCCGTGCGCGGGCCGCCGCGCTGCCGGGGCACGAGGACGCCGCCGCGCAGATCGACCTGATCCTCGGCCAGTACTTGCTCGGGGCCGCACGAACCGCAGACGAGGGAGGCGGAGTTCTTGCGCATCTGGCCGAGTCCGCGTTGCCTACGGCGGCCGGCAGCGAAGCGGCCTTCGTCCTCGCGGAACACGACGAACAGGCCGGACGGCCGAGCGCGGCCGCGGCGCTCTATGAGCGGTTGCAAGTGGAGGGACACGACGTTTGGCGGCGGCGTGCCGGGGACCGCCTCCGGGAGCTGACGCAGCCGCAGCTCGTTTTGGAAGGACCCCAGCGGGTTCCGACGGGACAGACGATCGCATTGCACCTGCGGGCGCGAGACATCGACCAGGCGCGCGTGGAGGTCCGGCGAGTCGATCTGCACGAATGGCTGGCGAATCGGCAGACGCGCGCGAGCGACGCGTTCCTGCCGGATTCCGGCTCAGTGCAGTTTGCCGAGGAACTGGATACGCGCGCGCCGCAAAAACACGCGTGGTGGGATTCCGACGCGGACGGCACCCGGCTGCGGTTCGCGGCGCCGCCCGGGGGCTATGCGGTCGTGGTCCGCGGCAGCGACCCGAAGGGGCAGGAGCACAAGGTCAAGCGGCTACTGCTGGTGAGTGACCTGTCGCCGGTTTGTTTCGTGGGGCCACGGTTCGTCGCGGTGTGGGCTGCGACGCCGCACGGCTCCGCGGCCGGCGAGGAACCCGAGACCCCGGAACTCAAGCCGGCCGTCACGTTCTGGATGCACGGCTCGTATGTCGCGGTGCAAGCGCCCCTCGCGGCGGGTGTGGCGCGTTTCCCGCTGCCGAACGAGGCGCGCGTGATGCAGGACAGACGCTGGGTCTGCCTGGTTCAGGCCGGCGAGCAGGTTGCAGTGTGTCGCGGCCACCTGGACGAAACGGCGCCCGACCGCGACGGGACGGCACAGGTGCTGATGATCGGCGGGCCAGCGACGGCCGAGGTCGGTGCGTCCGTCTACGTCTCCGGGCTGGTGCTCGATGCCGCCCGGGCGGGAGGGCCGCCGGCGCTCCAGTTGCGCGTGCTCGATACGCTCGATCAGGTGGTCGCGGTGCGCGACGTGGCCGTCTCCGCCGGCGGCGCGTTTTCCATGACGATGCCCGTCGGGCCCGAGCTGGCCGGGAGACACATGCGGGTCATCCCGTGGCTCGACGGCCGCGTGGCGGAGAACGTCGCGGGACGAGTCGCGGCCGGCGTGCCTGCCACCGACACGCCGCAGTTTCGCATCCACTGCGA
This sequence comes from Phycisphaerales bacterium, assembly GCA_003162245.1. Lineage (GTDB taxonomy): Bacteria > Planctomycetota > Phycisphaerae > UBA1845 > Fen-1342 > Fen-1342. The sequence continues at coordinate 23,367 of PMMM01000187.1, read as the reverse complement.
AGTCCCGCGCTGGATTCCCGCGGAGAATTCCTACCTCTCGGGAGACGTGGCCGTCGAATGTCCGTGGGGCACGCCGTCGGCGGGCGCACGGGTGGTCTGTCGCTGGCAGGCTGTCCAGTTGCCCACCACCGAGTCGAACGGCGTGCCGGTGTTGGGCAGGTCCTTCGAGCGCGAGGGGCACGCCAACGCTGCGGGGCACTATCGGCTGGCACTGCCCGTCTCGCCCGCCTACTTTGGCTTGTCGCGCAGCCCGCTGGCCATTCGGCTGGGGATCGAGGCGCACTTCTGGGGCAGTTGGGAAGAGACGGACTCTGTGGACCTGCTGCTGGGGCCACGGCCGCCGCACGCCTGGCTCACGCACGAACCCGCCGAGCCGACGGCGGGNNGGCCGTCGCGGACGTGCCGGCACTGGAGGTTCGCCGGGGGAACCGGACTCTGGCGCGCTTGCCGCTGCTCGCCGATCCCGATGGACTGAAGAGCGAAGCCTGGTGGCCGGCCGAGCCGGGGGAGTACGAGGCGGCGATGTCGATTCCCGTGCTCGACCACGAGGCGATCCAGCTCCGTGCTGCGGTGACGGTTCACGCTGCCTCAGCGAGCAGCGCGCCGGCGGCCCCACGCGTACAGTGCGACGCGCACTTCGCGCGAGAGGGTGGACAGGACGGCGTGCGTGTTCGGCTGGGGGGCGAATCGGCCACGCCATTGGCGGTACTCGCGGCGGCCGGCGACCCGCTCGGGGGCGTCGGCATCGGGCGCCTGTCCGGCCCGACGGAGGTGTTTCTGCCCCTCGACGCGAGGCCGGCAATAGGCACTCGCGTGGTCGTCGTCGGAGCAAGCGAGGCCGGAACTCAGTTGCTGGCAACAGAGCCAGTCGCGGCCGACCCTGCGCAATCGGGCGAGTTGAGGCTGGAGGTCACGACGCAGCCGATTGGGCCCGGCACGCTCGCGCAGGTCACCGCGCGGCTCGAACCGGCGGGCCAGGCGAGGCGCGGCACGGTGCTGACGGCCCGGCTGACGGACGCGGGCAGTGCGTATTCTGGCCCCTTCGGCCGCGAACATGAGGCGACGACCGGCGTGACGCCAGGCATCGCGATCATGGGGCTGGAGGGCGAACTGCCGACCAGTACCGGCAGTGCAGCGGACGCCCTCCCGCCGCTGTTGCAGAGTACCCTGTCGCAAGGCGAGACCCTGTGGTGCGGTGTTGCGGATTTGGGAGCCGCTGGGAGTACGCTCTCGGTGCCGGTGCCCAGCCGGCCCGGCGTGTATCGCCTGCTCGCCGCCACTATCGCGCCGGACGGCGCCGTGGCGCACGGGGCGATCCTGCTGGACGCGCGGCATGGGCTGCGGGTCCAGCCAGAGGTCCCGCAGCAGTTGACCGTCGGCGACCGCACCCGCGTGTCCGTGCTGGTGGAGAGTGGTGAGCGCAACCCGGTGGAGGCGGAGCTCCGGCTGGACGCGGGTGCCGGTTTGCACGTCGAGTCGGTGGCGGTCGCCGCTCCGAATGGGTCGAGCGAGGGAACTCGCCCCGGCGGAGCTGTCCCGCTGCACTTGGCCGCGGGCGGACACGTGTGGGTCCATGCCACGGTGGAGGCCAGCCGAGCCGGCGGCGGCACGGTGGCCGTCGAGGTGTCCGCGGGGGACGTGCCGTCGCGTAGCGAACGCCCGTACGAGATTCTCAACCTCGCCGCGGTGGAGCCCGCGCCGCGCGCCGTACAGATCAAACGGACGCTGGTGGTCTGGACTCCACTGGATCAGGACCAGGCCGCCTCACAACCCACCCCCGACGCGCTCGACGAGCCAGTGGAACGCCATCGGCAGTGGACATCTGTGCCGTGGTCGCCGAACGATCGCCTCGTGCCCGGGCAATTCGTGGAGGTTCGCGAGGAGTTCACGCTGGGCGAGCCGTCGTCAGGTGTGATTTGGACGCAGCGTGTACCCGCGACGTGCACGGCGATCCGCCTTGCGCCCCGCGACCCGGGACCCATAGGCTCTCGGGAGCCCGGCCGCGGCGATGAGCTGCGTTTCCGCGTTTCGCCACTAGCACCCGGGCCGCACGCGCACCAGTACTACCTGGTTGTCGTCCGTCCGGGCGCCGCCGTGCTGCCGCCGCCGGAACTCCGCAGCGGAGAGACTCCGATCCCGGTCACGGTCGTGCCGGCCGATGTGCGTCTGGTCGCGGTTGAGTAGCGTTGCCCCTCCGTGGGCAACGTAGTAGCACGCCGCGTCAGGCGAGGCGCCGCAGACGCAGCGCGTTGCCGACGACCGTCAGCGAGCTGAACATCATGGCGACGGTGGCAAGCGCGGGCGGCAGCGGCGTCAGCATCGCGACCGGCAGCATCACCACGTTGTAGGCCACCGCCCAAAAGAGGTTCTGTTTCATCACGCGGGCGCTGGCCCGCGAGAGGCGGATGGCATCGGCGATCAGACGCGGCGAATGCCCGACCAGGCAAATGTCGGCCGCCTCGCGAGCCACGTCCGCGCCGGCGCCGATCGCGATGCCAACCTGGGCCGCGGCCAGCGCGGGGGCGTCGTTGACGCCATCTCCGACCATTGCAACCGTGCCCCTGGCTGCCGCTCGGGTTCGAACCGGGCCGCCGGGCGCGGCCAGCTCGCGGACGCGTTGCAACTTCTGAGCGGGCGTCAGCTCGGCCTCGTAGTTCTCAATCCGCAGTTGCGCGGCGATGCGCCGGACGGCCGGCAGACGATCGCCCGACAGAATCCGCACGCGGATGCCCTGCGCCCGCAGCCAAGCGACCGCCAACTCGGACTCCGGATGCAAGGGGTCGGCAAAGGCCAGCAATCCGACGATCCGCCGGTCCAGCGCGACCCACACGACGCTGAACCCTTCGGCTGACAGCGTGTCGGCCTGGGCGCCGTGGGGCGCCGGGTCGAGGCTGTTTTCGCGGAGCCAGTCCGCGCTGCCGACAATGACATCGGTCCCGTCGACGACGCCGCGAACGCCGCCGCCCGGATGCGAGCGGAGATCCGTCGCCATCGGCGGGTTGATGCCGCGCTGGCGGGCCGCCGCGACGATCGCCCGGGCCAGCGGATGCTCGCTGAGTTGCTCGACGCCCGCCGCCGCCCGCAACACCGCAGCCTCGTCCGCGTCACCCAGCGCCTGCCAGCGCACCAGCGACGGCCGGCCGATCGTCAGCGTCCCGGTCTTGTCGAGCAGGACCTCCTGAATCCGACCGGCGGCTTCGAGGGCCGTGGCGTCGCGGACGAGTATGCCGTGCTCGGCTGCCCGGGCCGTGCCGACGAGCACGGCGGTCGGAATCGCCAGCCCCAGCGCACAGGGACAGGCCACGACCAGCACGGCGATCATGCGCTGGAGCGCCCAGAACGTCTCGGCGCCCGCGGCCCACTTCCAGCCGATGAAGCTGGCCAGCGCGAGCACAATGACCGTCGGGACGAAGACGGCTGCCGCCCGGTCTGCGAGGCGCTGCCAGGGCGGCTTGCTGGCCTGAGCTTGGGCGACAAGTTGGGCGATGCGGGCGACGGCGCTCTCCCGCCCGGTCGCCGTGGCCCGCATCTCGAGCAGGCCGTCGAGGACGTGCGTGCCGCCGAAGACGCGCTGACCCGCGGTGCGTTCGACCGGCAGGGACTCGCCGGTGAGCAGGGCTTCGTCCACGGTCGCGTGACCGGAAACGACCTCGCCGTCAACCGGGACGGGAGTGTGGGCGGGGACGCGCAGGAGATCGCCAGGACGGATTGCGTCGACCGAAACCGCCTCCGTCGTGTTCCCCGCCACGCGCAGCGCCGTGCGCGGCACGCGCTCGAACAGAGCGAAGAGTGCCGCGGACGCCCGTCCGCGCGCCCGGGCCTCGAGGTGCTTGCCCAGCGCGACAAACAGCACGATCATCACCGCGGCGTCGAACAGCATCAGCTCGTGGGTGTGCGTCGCGACACCGATCAGGCTACTGACCAAGGCGGTCAGCGCGCCAAGACTCACGAGCAGGTCCATGTTGGCGCTGCGGGCCGCCAGCGCCCGGGCCGCCCCCGCGATCATCGGACCCGCGACGATGAGCACGGTCGCCGTCGTGAGCGCCGCGAGCACGAGCCCACCGAGGCCCGACATGGCCGACGCCGGCCCAAGCAGGTGCCAGGCGATGACCGGGAGACCGGAGACCAGCGCCAGCAGCAACCGGTTGCGCTGGCGGCGCAGCTCGGCCGCCCGTTCGGCGAGCGCGGTCTCGGGATCGGGCGTGGTGGGGGTGAGCCGGGCCTCGTATCCGACGGCCTTGACCGCTTCGAGGAGCCGCGGTGGCAGCGGGGGCTCGGTCCCCGGCCACACGGTGGCATGCTCGGTCGCGAGGTTGACGCTTGCCGCCGCGACGCCCGGCACGCGGCGCAGGGCGGCCTCGACGGTGGCGATGCAGCCGGCGCAGTGCATCCCGCGGATGTCCAATTCCAGGCGGTTGTTTGCGGGCGAGCGGGTCAACATAGGCGGTATTGATGATACGCGTACGCGGCTGACGGGGCCGGGCGGCGGGGCACCCGATTTTGCTCCCCGCCCGGTCCAGGATTGGTTGCATCGCCGGGCGACGGGAGCTAAACTCCACGCCCCCGATTAGCCGGCAGCTATCGGCGGATGAAGCGGACGTATGGGTCGTCCGTAGCAGGCTTTATCCGCCCGTCCACGCGGCCGATGGCGTGATGGATCGAGGCGCGTGGATGGCCGAGCCAGGGTGGCGTGTGTCCCTCGGCACGGCGGATGGAGCGGCGCTGGGGAATCGGTTTGACGTGCCGCGGTCAAAGGAGATCCGGATGCGATCTGTGCTACGAATCTGGAGCGGGTGGGCGCTGGTGCTCGGGACGCTGCTCGTGTTGGTGCCCGCCAGCTTTGGCCAAAGCGCTGACTTGCAGAGCGCGATTAAGCTCTTCGACGATCAAGACTACGTCGCCGCCCAGGAGGCGCTGCTCAAGATCGACCGCGACAAGCTCATGGACGCCGAACGCGCCCGGCTCGACGAGTTGCTGAAGGTTGTGCCCGAGGCCATCCAGGGGAGCGAGAAGGCCCGGCAGGCGCTGGCGGACGGGGACAAAGCGTACGACGCCGGCGACTGGGATGCGGCCGACCGGCACTATCAGGCGGTGGCCGACAACGCATACGCCGGCGCCGCGGGGCGGCAGCGCGCGACGGAGCAGCGTGCACGGATCGTGGAGAAGAAGAAGCTGGCCGACGCCGCCAAACCGGCCGGGACCGTCGAGGAAAGGTCGGTCACAGTCGTTACCGAAGAAACCCAGGCGACCAAGGCGACGGCCCAGCCGAGCGAGAAGCCGGCGTCCGAGCGCACGGTGAAGACCGAAGGCGTCCCGGACGAGGGCCCCCACCGCCTGACCCCCACCGAGCAACTGCGGATGCAGGATGAGCTGCGCTGGCAGCGCGCCGTCGCCCAGGCCCAGTCCCTGGCGACCCGGGCGCGCGACGCCGTGGCCACGAACGACTTCGTCGAGGCCCGCAAACTGGCGGACAGCGCGCTGCAGACCGTCGAGGCGGCGCGCGCGTACGCCGAACCATCGTCCCGCTATGAAGCCGCCCGCGATGAGATGGTGCGGCTGCGCAAGGAGCTGGAAGAAGCCCAGCGGGTCTACGACGAGAGCAAGGCCCGCACGGAACGGGACGAGATTGCCAAGCGCATTACCGAGCGGCGCCAGCAAATCGAAGATCAGAAGCAGGAGACCGTCCGCATCCTCTTCAGTACCGCGGAGCAGTTGCGCCGGGAACGGCGGTTCACGGAGGCCACCGAGTCGCTGCGGCAGGTCCTGCGGATCGACCCGGCCAATGCCAAGGCCCGCTACCAGCTCGAGATGGCCGAGGACTACGAAGCGCTGAGCGAGCAGCTCCAGTGGCAGCGAGATCTCGGTAGCGAGGGACGGCGCGCGCTGCTCAACGCCGACGAGGCGCTGATCCCCTGGGACTACGACGTTCTGTACCCCAAGAACTGGCTGGAGTTGACCGCCCGCCGCAACGTGTCGGGGGCCGCCAGCGGCCGGGGGCCGCAGGACCAGGAGTTGCACCGCAAGCTCGACGAGGCGCTCCCCGAAGTGACCTTCAGCGAGACGCCGTTCGAGCAGGTGATCAACTTCTTCGGGGAGCAGACGGGAACGAACATTGCGGTCGACTGGGGGAACCTGGACGAAGCGCTCGTGGCGCCGGCCCGCGAGCGGCCGGTGACGATCAAGCTGGCGAACGCGAAGTACCGCGTGGTGTTGAACGAAGTGTTGGCGCAGGTGGGCGGAGAGACGCGGCTGGGCTTCAACGCCAGCAACGGGCTGATCCGGGTCGCGACGCAGGACAAGCTCGACAAGGACAAATTCATCGTCGGGTACGACGTGCGGGACCTTCTGGCGGTCATGCCCGATGCGCCGCAGCCCAGCGCGGACCAGAACGTCGTCGTCGGCGCGGACATGGGCGGCGGCTCGCGGAGCCTGTTCAACCGGGCCGGCGGCGAGACGCAACAGACCACGGGGAACCGGGAAGAAAAGACCGGGACGCAAATGGAGCGGCTCAAGCAGATCATCCGCGAGACCGTGGCGCCGGAGTCGTGGATGGAGGCCGGGGCCGGCCCCGGGGGCGGCTCGCTCCAGGACCTGAACGGCCAGATCATCGTCTACAACACGTCGACCGCCCACGAGCAACTGGTGGACCTGCTCGGCCGGCTGCGCGAGACGCAGGCCCTGCAACTGAGCGTCGAGGCCCGCATCCTGGACGTCAGCGAGAACTTCCTCGAGCAGTTCGGCGTGGACATCGACTTCGTGTTCAACTCCGGCACGGCCACGTACGATCGTTCGACGACGCTGACGGACCCGTTCACGGGGGCGCCGGTCTTGATTCCCCGCCAGTATTCACGGGCCGGCGTGTACCCGAACATTCCGGGGTTCGGGCAACCGTTCGCCGGCGGCGCCGGCGGAACCCCCGTTCAGCCTTATTCCCAAGCCGCCTTCGTCCCCAGCGGCGGCGGGGTGATCCCGCAGATCAACGACATGACCCCCATCGTCGCGCGCCAGGGCTCGCTGGACATCGCCGACCCGAGCCAACTCAATACCGGCGTGCCTGGCTCGTTCGGGCAGAAGGCCGGCCTGGCCCCAGCGCTGAACCTTGCCGGCTCGTTCCTCGACAACCTGCAGGTCGACTTCCTGATCAAAGCGACGCAGGCCAACAAACGCTCCAGCGTCGTCCAGGCGCCGCGCGCCGTCATGCAAAACGGCCAATCCGTGCAGATCCAGATCGAGACGCTGCGCGTGTACGTCGCCAGCCTGGAGCCGGTCGTGGGCGACGCGTTCGGCCTCGTGCGGCCAATCCCGGGCAACGCCAATAGCGGCATTCGGATGTGGGTGAACGGCGTGATCAGCTCGGACCGCCGCTATACGACCTTGTCCATCAGCCTCATGCAGCGGGGCGAGCCGACCTTCGACCGGTACGATGTTCAGGGCGGGACAACGCGCACATCGCTGTCCCTGCCGACGTATAGCCAGATCATCTACAACACGACCGTCTCCGTGCCGGACGGCGGCACCGTCCTGCTCGGCGGCCTGAAGCAGGTCGGCGAGATCGAGGTTGACGCCGGCGTCCCGATCCTCAGCAAAATTCCCGTCCTCAAGCGGGCGTTCACGAACACGGCGTCCGTCCGGGACACGCGCACGCTGCTGATCCTCGTCAAGTCGAAGATCCTGATCCAAAAAGAGGTCGAGGAAGAGGCGTTCCCGACGTTTTCCGGCCTGGGCAGCTAACGACGGGCCCGCGCCGCCGGTCGAGCCCCGTGACCCGCACACGCATCGCACTGCTGATCGCAACCGCCGTGGCGGCTGCCGGCAGCGGCGCTTTTGTTCAATTGGTGCAATCCACCTCCGCCCCGGGGACCGGCGCGCAGCCTGTCGCGCGCGGCCCGGCCCAGTTTCAGCCGGGCGTGTGCATCGACTGGCCGGGGCGGGCCGTGCGGGTCGCGACACACGTCGTGTTGCGGCGGGGGCCGCTGGAGTTCCTCGCTTGCTTTTCGGGCAAGGAGCACGAGAGCATCGTGCGTTTCGAAGCCGCGGCCGAGCACGTGTACGTCGCGCTTGGCTTGATCGGGCTGGAGCCGGGTCATCCGCCGGTGTGGGACCCGGGCACGACGAACTGCCGCCCACCGACGGGGGATCTGATCGACATCACTCTGGAGTGGGAAGGCGATGGGAAGCCGCGCGTCGCCGGCGCCTACGACTGGCTGCGTGAGGTGGAGTACGCCCGCACGCCGCCGGCGCGGCCCTGGGTTTTCGCCGGCTCGGTGCGCCTGGAGGACGAGACGCTCGCGGCCGGGCACAGCGGCGTGGGCGTGGCGCTCGTCGATTTCCCGGACAGCCTGATCGCCTTGTCGTGCCGACATTCGAGCCGCAACGCCGAGCTATGGGTCGAAGCCAATGCCGACGTCGTCCCGCCCATCGGCACGCCGGTCCAACTGGTGCTGCGTCCGGCGACGGCACGCCAGTACAGGATCGTAATGAGCGCGTTGGGTGAATTGCGGGTGGACGGCCGGTATGTGGCGTGGGCGGACCTGGCGGATCTCCTGGCGCTGAATCGGCGTCTGGACGAGGCGATCGTGCCCACAATCAGGGTGGAAGGGGCCTTGGAGAGCGACGTACGCCTGCTGCGGGCCGAGCTCGAATCCAGCGGATTGTCACCGGACGCGCTTCGATTCACCGTGGACGAGCGCCCCAGGTAACTGGCGGCGCCGTTCCGGAAGAACAAGTACCGCCGGGGTCACCGGGTAGAGGGCGGCTTGGGTCCCCGTCGATCGAGCGACCGCTTCAGGTTTCGCAGCTTCAGCAGGTTCTGCACGCGCGCCAGCAACTCAATCTTGTTGACGGGCTTGCTCAGGAAATCGTCCGCGCCGCACTCGCGCGCCCGCTCGATGTCTCCGGCCTCGTTCAAGGCCGTGACCATAATGATCGGGATGTCACGATAGCGGCGGTCCTCCTTGAGCAACCGGCAGACCTCGAAGCCGCTGCGCTTCGGCATCATCACGTCCAGCAAGATCAAGTCCGGCTGGTCGCGCTCGACGGCGGCGAGCGTCGCCTCGCCGTCGGCCGCCAGCGACACGCGGACACCCAGCGGCTCGAGATAGGCCTCGAGCAGCTCGAGAATCTGGGGATTGTCGTCGGCGATGAGTACCGTTGACTCGGAAACCTGTTTCGGCGTCGTGCTCATGTGACCCTGCACTCCGCACCGCGGTGCGGCCAGTGTGGCGGAAACCCGCCCGGGATGCAATTCCGTCGGACCGGAATCCGCGGCGCTGCCGCGGATGGCGAGCCTGGCTTGTCGGAAACTTGGCAGGTGTATATAGTGCAGGTGGGCCGGGTCTGGCGTCAACGCAGGCCGCGGCCGGGCAAGGGTCTGCACAGGGTCGTGCCGACGAGTATGCCCCCAACCCAGGGAGTACGTAGGATGCGCGGAACATCGAGGCCGTGGTCGGACGCGGTTGCGCACGTGGGATTTGGGGGGCTACTGTTGGTTGCCGTGGCGCTCGCGGGCTGCGCCGGCAGCGGCGGCAGCCGCGGACCGTTCGAACTCATCGGCACGCCGTTCGGAACCACCGGCGGCAGCACTACGACCACCGGCCCGGGCTCGTCCGTGAGCACGTCCGGTTCGGTCCGCGCCGGCGCCCGGGCCAGCGTCAATCCCTGCTCGGAGTCACAGACCCGCAAGTTCGTGCGGATCTCCATGCGCAACCTGGCGCCGGATTACGTGCACTACTTCCTGATCCTCGTGGCCTATGTCAACGGGACCACCTACCCGAACGGGGCTGTCTGCCCGAGCGACATCGCCCTCTATACCCAGCTTGGATACAACGTCCAGGTAGCGGAGGGTCAACAGCTCGCCTACGGAAACTACTGCATCAAGGGGCCGGCGCTGATTTACTTCTACCGCGGCGGGCAGTTCCAGGGCGCCGGCGCGCAGGGACTGGCCTCGGCCATCGCGCCTGCGCAGGGCACAACCGCCACCTACGACAGCTTCTTCGGCCCCAGCGGACAGCAGGTGCCGGTGCCCGACTGGATCATCTTCCACAACCCCGGCATCGGCGACGGCGCCCGACTCAAGGTGAGCTTCAACGCGCAAGATCCTTGCGCTTCGTCCGGATCGGTCGGTACCCTCGGAACCCCGAACTGCCAGCAGGATGCCTTCTATTACGTGGACGAGACCGACGTGCGGTCGGGATCGACGGTACTGGGGGCGGGCTCTTTTCGCCGGGTCCCGGATGAGATCCAGGGCACGGGGTGCACGTGCGGCTTCGGGAACAGCGTCGCCTACCAGCAACTCGCCCCTTCTGGCGCAACCGCAGCCAGCGCGCTGTGCAACGAGTTCTTGCGCGCCGGCCGGATCGACTACGTCTTCCTCCGCGACGACACCGACCCGCCGTTTCCCCAGTTGGTCTGGCGCGTCACCGATGCCGGCGGGGGGCCAGCTCAGTCCTTTGATCCGCGCGCCGGCATTCGGTAATAGCGGCCCGGCGGCGCGCTGCTGCGATCCTCGGGGCGTCGGAGCACCCGGTTAGGGCACCGGGCGCGAGCTGGGCTCTGAGGCCGGTCGCGAGGCGGGCGATTCGCCCACTGCCTCTAGATATTGACGGGCCCCTTCGTGGTCCGGCTTCAGCTCGAGAATCCGCCGGCACGTCTGAACCGCCATATCACGATCGTTGGTGCGCTGGTAGAGGCTCGCCAGGTTCTCCAGGTACCGGAGGTTCTTCGGCTCGTATTCGACCGCCTTCGCCGCCAGCATGACCGCGTCGTACTCCTTGAGCGTAAGCTGCAGCGCGGCCTGCTCGCTGACCACCTCGGCCGTGCGATTGAGCGCCGCAGCGGCCTCCGCCTGCTTGCCGGACACCAACGCGTTCGTCACCTGCCGGCGGAGGTCGCGTTCGTAGAACGAGTTGTGCAGCGTGCGCAGGGCCGACAGCAGCAGCTCGTAGGCGCTGTCCAACCGCTGGAGCCGCTCCTTGTCCCACGGTTTCTGCTGGACCGCGTCCTTATTCTTCTGCACGTAGGCTTCCGCATCCGTCAACGCGGGCTCCAACTGCGCGGGAGTCCGGTCGGCGGCGGCGAGGCGAATCTCCACCAGCGTCTGACGAGCATCGAGGCTTTGGGGGTCCAGCTTGACCGCCTCCTCCGCCTTCGTCACCGCGTCATTGACCCGCCCCATCCCTGCATACGCGTAGGCGAGGGCCCGCCGCACGTCGACCATGCGCTGTGGATCGGACGCCACCCGCTCGGCCGTCTCCAATTTGTTCGCCGCCTGCCGATACTGGCGGTTGGCGTTCAGGATTTTCCCGTAACCCAGGTTCGCGCGGAAGTTGACCGGATCGACGTCGAGGACCAGCTTGAAGTGGTCGCGGGCGGCATCGTAGTCGCGGGCCTCGAACGAAATCTCGCCCGCCAGCAGGTGCGCCTCCGTGTTGGCCGGATCGCTTTCGAGCGCCGCCCGGACCAGTTGGCTGGCTTCGCCCAGCGCCCCGGCATCCTTCTTCTGCTGTGCCATCGCCACCAATTGCGCGGCGGACACCTCGGGGCGCGACGGTTGACTGGCCGGCGCGCCCGGCTGCGTCGTCTGCGCGGCAGCAACGAAGCACCTTGCGGACAGAGTGAACGCGAGCACGAATCTCGGGGCCATCTCGGAGGCTCCTGTGGCTGGACGTCTGAGTCGTCGGCGCCGCCGCCGCCGGCCGCACGCGCGGACAGACCAAGTCAATGCCGCGCGACGGCCGACACCGTCCATTATCGGTCATTGCCGGCCGTGGCGTAAGGGGCCGAAAACTGGTTCAGGGCGGCTGCACGGGCTGCGTTTCACGGAGAAGCGCTAGTCGAAGCAGGTTCAACGCGGTGTGGGCGGCGCGCATGCGGATCACCTGCCGCGGCGGATCGCTGCCAAATCGACACTCGCGCGCGATGCTGCCGGCCGGCGAACAAAGACTGATAAGAACAAGCCCCACGGGCTTCTCAGGTGTTCCCCCGGCCGGCCCGGCGATGCCGGTGACTGCGAGCGCATACGGCGTATCAAACAGGCGCCCCGCCCCATCCGCCATCGCGCGGGCAACCGCTTCACTGACCGCGCCATGCTGCTCGACATCCGCCGCGCTGACGCCCAGCAGCCGGATCTTCGCCTCATTGGCGTAACTCACGACGCCGCCGCGGTAGTAATTGCTGCTGCCGGCCACTTCGGTGATTAGCGCACCGAGCAGACCCCCGGTGCAGGATTCGGCCGTGCTGAGCGTCGCGGCGGCCGCCGTCAACAAGCGGCCTACGACCGCGGCCAGCGTGTCGTCGTCGCGGCCGAAGATCGCATCGCCGAGGCGCCGCCGAATCTCGGCCTCGGTGTCGTCCAGGCGGCGCGTGGCCTCGTCCGCCGACATGGCCGTCGCATTGATCCGCACGCCGATCACGCCGAGATCCGCGGTGGTCCCGACCTCGGGGTCGCGGCCGCGCTGCATGAGGTCGGCGATTCTGCCGCCGACGTCGGATTCGCCCAGCCCAAACGTCTGCAAGCGCCGGCTCAGCAGCACGGCGCCGCCCGCCGCCGCCCGCAGCTCGGGGGCCACGTCGCGGTCGAACATGGCGCGCATCTCGAATGGGACGCCCGGCAGCGCGAAGCACGGCGTGCCGCGGACAGCGATGCGCACGCCGGGCGCCGTGCCGCACGCGTTGGGAATGGCCCGCGCCGTGCGTGGCACCAGCGCCTGCACGGTGTTGCGCTCGGGCATGTCGCGCCCGCGGGCAGCAAAGAACGCCCGCAGGTGCTCGATACTCAGCGGGTCCAACTCGAGCGGGACGCCCACGACGTCCGCGAGCACCTGGCGCGTCAGGTCGTCATCCGTGGGGCCCAGCCCGCCGGTCAAGAGGATCGCGTCTGTGGCGCCCGCCGCCTGGAGCAGCGCGTCCCGCAGCGCCGCGGCATCGTCCGGCACGACGACAATCCGCTCCGTGCGGATGCCCAGCGCCGCGAGGCGAGCGGCCAGCCACGCGCTGTTCGTGTCCACGCTCTGCCCGAGCGTCAGCTCCGTCCCGCTGGCAATCACCCACGCACGTCGCATGTCACCACGGCTTGAAGACGGCTACCTGTGCAACCTACGCTCATTGTAGCCCGCGGGCCGCGCGCCGTCGCGGCATACACTGCGCTCGAACGACCGCGCGCCAGCCGCCGTGCCCGATCGGCGTTCGGCAACGCGTCTCGTTCGTTCGCGGCAAGAGCCAGCGCGGCCCCCGGGCGGCCGCGCTACGCTCTCGCGCCGGACCATCGGCGATCGGAGTCTGGAATGTCCCGCGGGCCGAGATTACTTGGCCCGCGTGTAGGTCAACTCCATCTCCTTGAATTCCTTACCGTCCGGCCCCGCGACGTAGCACTCGTAGACGAACTTATCCGGGCTGTCCAGCTTCAACACGCTCCGAAACTTCTTGTGCTGATCGCCGGTCATCGGGTCCGCGTACTCGCCCGTGTACGTGATGACCTTGCCCGCCGGGTCGCAGGTGCCCCAGCCGACCATGATGCCGGTGCCCATGTTGTCGAACCACGTGCAGAAGTACTGCTTCTTCGCGTTGTCGTAGCCGTAGAGGCCGCTGCCGCGGAACGGCGGGCCATTCGGGTCCGCGGCGGGCCCCGTGGCTTCCTGCTGGAGGTAGCGGCCGTCGAAGATCCACTTCAGCTCGCTCGTGCCCGGGAAGACCTGCGGCTCATCAGCCGGTTCCATCCACCAGCGGTTTTCGTAGGCCCACTTGCCGACCAGCGCATCCAGGCGCTTGTGGGCTTCGCCCGGCGTCGCATACTCCACCCACTTCTTCGTCATCTCGGCCATCTTGGCGTCATCCGGCTTGCCCGCCGCTGGCTTGTCGCTCTTCGGCGCTTCCGGCTTCTTGGCCTCCTCGGCTTTCTTCGGCACGGCCGGCTTCTTGGGTTCCTCGCCGGGCTTCTTATCCTGGGCGATGACCGCCGCGACCATGAGCACACTGCACAGGCCAGCGAAGCTCCACACCCACATCCGTCGATTCATCTGTGTTTCTCCTGGGTACGATTACCCGAGCCCGCGCCGCCTCTCTTGAGGCAGACCCGCGCAGGTACGGCAAAGGTTAGGTAGGCGCCCCCCTCTTGTCAAGAGCAGTTCAATCCGGCGGCAGCTTGACGGTGCAGGTGGCTTGGGCGGACACGACGCGCTTGGTGAGGTAGTCGACGAAGAGCACGCGGACGGTGACCTCGGGGTGCTTCGGCGGGCCGTGTGGCCAGGGGCACTTGATCGCGTAATGGTTGGTCCACAGCTTGCCGTGCCAGAGCTTGCCAACCTGATCCACGGGAACCTTGTACTCGCCGATGAAGTTCTGCGCCGGCGGCGCGGCCAGATCGTAGAGCTGGATCGTGATGTCGCCGGGGATTTTGAGCACGTCCCCGTCCTTGTCGACGGGCTTGAGGTAGACGACGACGCCGTCGTCGCCGGGCTTGCCGTCGCTGTCGTAGCCGCCGGTGAGCTTGTCGATCTCCAGCCGCTCGGGATAGAAGAGCTTCTTGAGGTCGTCTTCGGAAATGGAGCGGGCGACGGCGAGCTGCCGGTTCGCCTCTTCGAGCGCCGCCTTCTGGGCCGCCAACTGGTTGTCGCGGTCTTTCACCGTCTGGCGCAGGTCGCCGATCTCCTTGCGCATCTGCAGCTCGGCCGGCGATTCGCAACCGGCGGCCAGGAGGGCCCCCGCGAACGCGAGCAGAAGCCAACCCACCCGGAAACCCGTCGCTGGCGCGCCGGGCTCTGATTCGGGCGGTCGTCGTGCCGGCATGGAACCGGCCAGGGGCATGCGCGACTCCGCTTACTCGACCGGCCGCAGGGCCGGCTGCGTCGTTTCCGGCATTTTCTCGAGGACCTTGTCCGCCAGCCCGTACGCCACCGATTCCTCGGCGTCCATCCAGTTGTTGCGGTCGCAGTCGGCGGTGATCTTGTCGACACTCTTGCCGGTATGCCGGGCGAGGATCTCGTAGAGCTGCTTCTGCGTCCGCGTCATCTCGTCGAGCTCGATCTTGATGTCCGTCGCGGGCCCGCGGGCACCGCCCACCGGCTGATGGATCATCACGCGCGAGTGCGGCAGGACGAAGCGCTTGCCCGGCGCGCCCGCCGCCAGCAGGACGGCCGCCATGCTGGCCGCCGCCCCCAGCACGTAAGTCGAGACCGGGCAGTGGACGAACTGCATCGTGTCATAGATGCCCATGCCGGCGTAGACCGAGCCGCCCGGGGAGTTGATGTACAGGTGGATGTCCTTCTTCCGGTCCTCGTTGGCCAAGAAGAGCATCTGGGCGATGACGACGTTGGACAGATCGGGATCGACCTCGTCGCCGAGGAAGATGATGCGGTCCTTCAGCAGCCGCGAGTAGATGTCGTAGGAGCGTTCGGCGCGTCCCTCGCGCTCGACGACGATGGGGATCAGCGTCTGGGATCTGGTCATGTATGCCGGCCTTTCACTTGCCCTTCTTCTTGTTGTCCAGCTTGCCTTCCTCGAGGATCTCGTCGATCAGGCCGTAGTCCTTGGCCTCGGCGGACGTCATGTAGCGGTCGCGCTCGATGTCCAGGCTGATCTGCTCCGCCGTCCGGGCGGTGTGCCGGGCGAGGATCTCGACGAGCGTCTTTTTGACGCGCAGGATCTCGTCCGCCTGAATGCGCATGTCGGACGCCTGACCGCCCACCAGGCCCCACGGCTGGTGGATCATGATCTTGGCGTGCGGGAGGGCATAGCGTTTGCCCTTCGTGCCCGCCGCGAGGATCAACGCCGCCCCGCTGCTGGCGCCGCCGACGCAGTAGGTGGCGATGTCGCAGTTCAGGAAGCGCATCGTATCGTAAATCGCGAGGGTGTCGTCGATGTCGCCGCCCGGGCAGTTGATGTACAGGTGGATGTCCTGGTCGCGCTTGACCGACTGCAGGTACAGCATGCTCTTGATGATGTGCGAGCACACGGTGCTGCTGTTAATGGTCAAGCCGGGGTCCAGCGGCAGGTCAAGGAAGATGATGCGGTTGTCCAGCAGCATCTCGTTCAGGCCCATCTGCCGCCAGGCCTGATAATTGCCCCCGCCGCCCTGAGCCCGTGGACCTTCAGCGTTCGGAAAGAAAGGCATGCACGCTCCTTCGCAGCTACGTCGATTCCTTCTCATCGGCCGGGGCGCCGACCAACTTGGCATCCTTCAGCAGCGCTTCGAGGCACTTGCCGTGACGAATCTGCTCGACGAGCTGCTCCAACAGCCCGCGGCTCTGTAAATCGTCCCGCACCCGGTCAAACCGCCGGTTGTACAGCCGCGCCATCCGCGCAATC
Source organism: Phycisphaerales bacterium (assembly GCA_003162245.1). Classification (GTDB taxonomy): domain Bacteria; phylum Planctomycetota; class Phycisphaerae; order UBA1845; family Fen-1342; genus Fen-1342. Next base: position 7,068 of record PMMM01000187.1, on the reverse strand, counting down.
TCGGTGTTCACCTCTTCGTCCGTGACCTCGACCTTGAGCGTCTCGGCCACCTTGTCCAGGATGAACGCCACCCGGAGCCCGGCGCCGACCTCCTCTTGCGCCGAGGTCCGCAGCTCGTCGATCCGCGCCTCGATGTCGCTGGCCGCCATGCCCTTCTGCTGCAGCTCGACGATCCGGCGGGACACGGCGCGGTCGGTCTGGCGGGTCGAGAAGCTCTCCGGCAGGTCGAGCTTGGTGTTCTTCAGCAAGTACTCCTCGACCTGGGCCTTCTTCGCCCGTTCCAGCAACTGGTCCCGCTCCGACTCCAGGTCGGCACGGACGTCTTTCTGCAGTTCGTTCTCGCTCTCCACACCCCAGGCCTTGAGCGACTCCTCCAGCACCTCAGGGACCAGCCGCTTGATTTCGTGCACCTTGAACTCGAACCGGCCGGCCTTGCCGCGCAGATCGGCCTGCTCGAAGTCGTCCGGGATGACGCAGTCGGCTTGCCGGGCCTCCCCGGGCTTGACGCCAGTCAGCGTCTCGTCCAGCGTCAGCAACGGAATGCCTTCCACCCGCGCCGGCCGCACGCCAAACGTCGCGTTGTCCTCGCGCTTGACCTCGACACCGTCCACGCTCAGCGCGACGTCCGCCACCAGCATGTCATCCTTCTGCGCCGGCTCGTCGATCAGCTCATAACGCCCGCGGAGCTTGCGGCGGCGCAGGATTTGCTCGTCGACCATGGCCTTGGTGATCTTGATCTCGGGGAACTTGACTTCGATGCCCTTCAGCTCGGGGAGCTCGAAGGCCGGCTTGAGTTCCACCTCGCACACGTAGCCGAAGTCGCCCTGCTCGGGGAGCTTCAGATGCTGCATCGCCTCGCTGAACTCCATGAGCTTCGCGCCGGCGTCGGTATCGATGCGGAACAGCGGATCGCCGAGCGTCTCCAGCTTCGCATTCTCGGCGGCGGCGTAGAAGGACTGGCCGACGACGGCCGTGGTCAGCGACTCGCGCACCTCGCCGCCGAAGCGTTTTTCGATCAGCCGGCGCGGCGCCCGCCCCTTGCGGAAGCCCGGCACGAAGGCATCGTGCATGAGCTCTTTGTAGTTCTGTTCCAAGTGGTCGGCGATGACCTTGGCAGGGACGGTGATGTGTAGCTCTTTGCGCAACACGCCGATGTCCCGCGCATCGAGCTTCACGGCGTCTTTGAGCTCCTTCAGGAGTCGCTCGGTCTCCTCCTGAGCCCGCTCCAGCATCTCGGGGGTTTCGGTCGCACCGGCCACTCCGGGGATGTTCATAACCTTCTCCGTCGTTGCGAATTGCCGGGGATCACGAGGCCGGTGGCAGAACCGCTCTCGCCGGCCCGCGCCGCGAGGACCGGCCGGCGGGCCGGCACCATCCGGGCGTTACTGGCCGAGATTGAGCAGATTCGTCAGCGTGCCCGTCTGGCCGGTGAGGAGTGAGTTGTTCTGCCCACCGAGCAGCAACGCCACGAGCGTCGACAGCCATTGCCCCAGGAATTGCGCTAAAAAGTAGCTCCAATTGATCATGCCTAGCCCCTGGAGGATCCCGAACGTGACGCCGCCGCACGACAAGACGCGGCACCACTTCAGCCAGCGGTTCCAATTCGGACGCACGGTTTCATCTCCTTCGCCGCCAGGGTCACACACGCCGCAGCGGGCCGAATACGCGGCGCCCTGCGCCCGCCCGCGCTCCCGTCGCGTGCGTGAGCGCTTGCGACGCTCTCGCCCGCCCGCATCCCGCCGCAGGTCCACAGTTCAGCTTGCGGCGGCACCGCGGCGGCGCGGAATAGCCCGTATCCAATCAGGTTGGTTACGTTAAGCCCTGCGAGCGCCCTGTCAAGCCGCGGGCCGCGCGAGTCTGGCCTGTGGGTTGCAGTATTCGCCCGCCGGCTGCATATAGTCCTTTCGAGATGCCTCCGATAAGCGCAACCCAGGCCCCAACGTACGATCTCGGCGGCTGCACCGTCACGCTCGTCAGCGGCGGCCGTCTGAAGCTCGACGGTGGCGCCATGTTCGGCCTGATTCCGAAAGCCCTCTGGTCGCGGAGCTACGCCGCCGACGAGCAGAACCGCATCCTGCTCGCGTGCAACTGCCTGCTGGTCGAATGGTCCGGCGCCAGCGACCGCCGCGTCATCATCGAGACCGGCCACGGGCCCAAGTACGACGCAAAAGAGCAGCGGATCTTCGCGATCGACCCGGCACGCTGGCTGCTCCCGTCGCTGCAAGCCCTCGGCGTCGATCCGGCCACGATCACCGACGTCGTGGTGACCCATCTCCACTTCGATCATGCCGGCGGACTCACGTACGAGCAGGACGGCCGCGCGGTAGCGACGTTTCCGCGGGCCCGCGTGCACGTGCAACGCCGCGAGCTCGACGACGCCCGCGCGGGGTTCGGCATCATGACCGCGACGTATCGCCAGGAGAATTACGCGGCGATCGACGCCGCCGGTGCGTGGCGCCCACTGGAGGGCGCGGTCGAGATCGTGCCCGGGGTGCGCGCGCTGCCGACGCCCGGACACACGCGCGGCCATCACTCGATCGCCGTGGAGGGGCGCGAACGGGCGCTGGTGTACGGGGGCGACTTGATGCCAACGCGCCACCACTTGGGCGCGCCCTACAACATGGCCTACGACCTGTTCCCGCTCGACAATCGGGCGTCGAAACGGCAAGTCCTCGAATGGCTCGCCGGCCGGGACGGGCTGATCGCGATCGACCACGAGGTCGACACGCCGGTCATGTCCGTGCGGCGGAAGGACGACTGGTTCGAGCTGCTTCCCGCGGCGCCCGGCTAGGCAGGCGTGACTAGATTGCGTGGCAGGGGCAAATATCGAGGGACATACGGCCTGCACGTGCCGCCGGCAACCGTTCGTGTCCGAGCCGCGCACGGCAGTAAGCGGCCCAGGTCCGGCCAAACGGCCACGGCGGGTCGTTCTGTTGGCAACCTTCGGCTGGCGAGGCTGGGGAGCGGTTTCGGGCCGCGCGGGCAGGCGCGCGCCGCTCCCACGACATTTCGGCCCCCCTCCGGTATCCTGGCATCACGCATCCGGTTTCCGGAAGGTCACGCGTTATGCCCACACAAAGAGCGCAACCGCAGCAAACGGCCCTGCTGCCGTTCGGCTCGCTGCGCAACAGCGACCTGTTCTCGAATCACTGGCTGGAACACCGCCTGCTGCTCGAACCCGAATGGAACGACCTACGTGCCGAGTCTGACGCCGCCCTGGACCGAGTGACGGACCTATGGCGGCAGCAGCGCAGCCGCGTTGAGCAATACGGGCGCGAGGCGCCGCTCGAACAAGCGTTCATCCAGCCGCTGTTCGAGGCCCTTGGTTGGCTGCTGTACTATCAGGCGCCGTTGCAAGGCCGCACCCCCGACTACGCTCTGTTCCTCGACAATACCGCGCTCGACAACGCCCTCCGGTGCGGACCACAGACGCCCGAGTTTTGGCACCACGCGGCTATTCTCGCCGACGCCAAGGCATGGCATATCAACCTCGACCGCCCGACCCGCGTCGGCAACCAGCGCGAGTACCCGCCCGAGCAAATCGAGTGGTATCTCGACCGCAGCCGCCTCTCGTACGGCGTCCTCACAAACGGCCGCCTATGGCGCCTGATCCCACGTCAGCTCGCCCCCGGCAAGGCTCGCTTTCAGACCTACCTCGAGACCGATCTAGCCGCACTTCTTGACGCTTGGCTCGGGGATGGAATCGGTCAGCGCACCGCCGACTACGACGACTCCGTCCGCGAGGAGTTCTTCCGCTTCTACCTCTTCTTCAGCCCCCGCGCGTTCCAATCCGTCGCGGGTCGCGCCCCGCTGGTCGAACGCGCGCTGCGCGACAGCTCCGAATACGCCCTGTCCGTCGGCGAGGACTTGAAAGCCCGGGTCTTCGAGGCCCTGCGTCTGTGCATCGAGGGCTTTCTCACGCACAAGCCAAACAACCTTGACCCCGCGCGCGATCTGAACGCCTGCCGCGAACAGAGTTTCGTGCTCCTGTACCGCTTGCTGTTCATCATGTACGCGGAGGACCGCGGCCTACTGCCCCTCCACCGCAACCGACTCTACACGGACAACCGAAGTCTCGCGCGTCATCGGGACGATATCGCCAACACGTTGAACCGCATCGACGATGGGCGCGAGCCTGAGTACCCGCCCGCCCAGACGGCGATCTGGGCCGATCTGACCGTCCTCTTTGACCTCATCGACGCCGGCCACGCGCGCTACGGCGTCCCCGCCTACAACGGCGGCCTCTTTGACCCCGATAGACACGACTTCCTGACCCAGAAAGCTCTGCCCGACCGCTATCTCGCCCGCGTCATCGACCACCTCGGTCGCGCCAAAGACCCGCTGCATCCGCAGGGCGGCCTGTTCCGCGTCGATTACCGCGACCTCGCTATCCAGCATTTGGGCAGCATCTATGAGGGGCTGTTGGAATTACGCCCGCGCTTCGCGACCGAGCCCATGGTCGTTATCCGCGAGCGGGGGACCGGTCGCACACCCGAGCGTACGATCCCGCAGCGCGACCGTGCCCCCGCCGGCTGGGAAGGCACCAACGTCACCTACCAGCGCGGGCAAGTCTTCCTCGAAACCGACAAGGGCGAACGCCGAGCCAGCGGCTCTTACTACACGCCAGACCACATCGTCAGCTACATCGTTAATCACACGCTCGGTCCCCTCTGCCACGACATAGCGCAGAGGCTCGGCGACGAGATCGTCGCCGCCGAGGAGCAGTACAAGCGTGCTCGCGGCCCGAATCGCGAAGCCCTCGGCGCCAAGCTGGAGCAACTCCGCGCCGACTATGACGACCGCGTGCTGAGACTGCGCGTGCTTGACCCCGCGATGGGCTCGGGGCACTTTCTCGTCCGCGCCTGCCAGTACTTGGCCGAGGAAATCGCCACCAACCCCCATACGTCCGACCCGGCCGCCCAGGAGGCCACCGGCGACGAACCCACGCTCACTTACTGGAAGCGCCGCGTGGTCGAGTCCTGCATCTTCGGCGTCGATCTGAATCCCATGGCCGTCGAACTCGCCAAGCTGGCCCTGTGGCTAGAGACGGTGTCTAAGGACGCCCCGTTGAGTTTCCTTGACCACCACCTGCGCCCCGGCAACAGCCTCGTCGGTGCGCGCGTGGCGGTGATGGACGCGCTTCCGGCAGCGGTTCCCCTATCACAAAACCTATTCAAGCAAAGCGTGGAGCAGCGACTCCCGATCCTGCTCGAGCCGCTCAACAGGATTCGGGCGCTGGGGTCGGAGTCGATGGACCAGATCAAGGAAAAGGACCGCCTCTACCGCAAGTCGTTCCAGCCGGTCTGCGACATGTTCCGCGCCGTCGCGGATCTGTGGTGCTCGGTGTTTTTTGCTCCGCAGGGCACGGCGGTATCGCCGGACCAGTACACAGAGGCCCTCAAGGCCCTCCAAACCGATGCCGCCTTTCGCAAGCTGGCGAAGCAGCCGTGGTTTGACGCCGCGGCTGCGTCCGCTTGCGCCGCGAGCGTCATGGCGTTCCACTGGGAGCTTCAGTTCCCCGAAGTCTTCTTCGATCTCACCGGCCGCCGCGCGGAGGCCGGTTTCGATGCAATCATCGGCAACCCGCCGTACGACGTGCTCTCCGAGCGCGAAACCGGGCGTGACCTGTCGGCGTTCAAGGCGTTTATCGAACACGAACCGCTCTACACGCCCTCTCGCCGCGGCAAGAACAACCTCTATAAGCTGTTCATTTGCCGGGCAGTCGATTTGCTCGCCGAAGGCGGGCGCTTCGGCTTCATCGTACCCATGGCGCTGCTCGGCGACGATCAATCCGCTGACCTGCGCCGCGCCATGCTTGACGCCGGAGCTTTCACGTCCGTGGAGGCGTTCCCTCAAAAAGACGACCCGGGTCGCCGCGTATTCACGGATGCCAAGCTCTCGACGACCATCTTCACGATGGTCAAGACCGCGTCGCCGGCGTTGCGCGGTCAGCCGTTCAGGTCCCGGCAGCATCCGGCGGACAAGATCGAGCCGGATTCGCCCAGTCTGCAACTGCGGACCGACGACATCCCGCTCTACGACCCGTCGAACCGGGGCATCGTGAGTTGTTCACAGGCTGACTGGGACTTGGCCGTGCGCATTATGGCCAGCGGCCGGCTGGGGCGTCTGGGTGAATACGTTCAGTTCTCGCAGGGCGAAGTCAATGAAACCGTACAGCGCGGGCTCGGCAATCTGGTGACCAACGGGAGCCGCGCGAAGGTCGTTACCCGTGGAGCTAACATCTGCCTTTACGTCCTCCGCTCGGCCTCGCAGGGCGACGACATCCTCTTGGATGTCGCACGGTTCTTGCGCGAAAAAGATGAGTCCACGAAGGCGTTTCACCATCGGCACCTGCGGGTTGGGGTGCAGGAGAGCTGCCCCCAAAACAACTTCCGCCGCATCATCGCTTCGCTAATCCCGGCCGGCGAGTTCTGCAACCACAAGATCAACTACGTCCCGGAGCCGGCGTCCAAGCTGCCCTTGGAGGTCGTCCTCGCACTGCTAAACACCAAGCTTGCCGACTGGTATTTCCGGCTCGGCAGCACGAACGCGGCCGTCAGCCACTACCAACTCCACAACCTGCCGTGCCCTGTCTTCGCCGACGCCCGCGCGCCCACAGACGACCGACTCCGCGACGCGGCCACTGCAGCCGTTGACGCCGGCAAGCTCGACGACGCATTCGCCATCGTGATACCCGCACTCATCAACCCGCCGTTCCCGCTGGCGGTCCAAGACGTGCTCGTCGAGTTGGTTCGCCGCATCATCGCCATCGAGCAGGCCCGCGGCGAAATCGCCCGCACCGACCGTTCCGCCCTCGCCCCTGCCGCCCAGCCTCTCCAAGACCTCATCGACCGCCTCCTCTACGCCATGGCCGGCCTAACGCCCGAGGAAAGCGCGCGGCTCGAAGCACGCCTCGCCAAGATGCTGTAGCCCCCGCCCGCCCCTTGGCCCCTCGGTCCCTTACTCCTTTCCCCGCCAGAATCCGCCAATCTCCGCCACCCGCCGCAAAACTCCGCCAACCCTTCCTTCCCGCTTTGCTTTCCGCTCCTTTGTGGGGAATACTTGAGA
>PMMM01000239.1 GCA_003162245.1 Phycisphaerales bacterium | reverse complement strand
CACGTGGCGTAGGTTACGCGGTATAGGAACCCCGGCTCAAGGCGGTTCGGAGGACTACGATGGGATACGGCCTGACGGCGCGAGAACGTGCCGCCCGCGAGGTTCCCGCGTGGCCCCGTTGACCGGGCACGCGTGACGAGCGTACGCTGTAACAACGAATGTTCGGCTGACAGATCCGTATGCTTCATGGAGGCTGGCCCATGACCCGCATCGCCCTGCTTGGCATCGTGCTGGTGCTCGCCACGAGCTCTCTGCTTGCCCAAGAGGCGTCGCCCGCGCCGGCGGCTCCCGCAGCGTCGCAGCCGGCCAGTGCGCCGGTGGAACGCACACCGATCACCGCCCGGGCGATTGAGGTCCGCGGCGACGTGAAGCACGCGCCGCTGGGGTCGGAGGACTGGAAGGCATGCGAGGTCGATGAGGAGTATCCCGAGCAGACCGTGATCCTCACCGGGTTGCGGTCGTCGGTGAAGCTCCAGATCGGCAGCGACGACACGTACACGCTCCTCGTCGTCGAGCCGGCCAGCAAGACTCTGCTGACCGAAGCCTACACCACCGCCGACGCGAAACGCGTCAACATCGGCGTCGGCTACGGGCAGATTCGCGCGGGCGTCGCGGAAGGCGGGCTCAAGAGCGAGTTCACCGTGGTCAGCCCCGTCGCCACGCTCTCCAAACGCGGCACGTGGAACTTCGGCCTCTTCTATGAGCGCGGGACCGACCGGTTTGAGATCTTCTTAATGGACTACGGGCTGGTCGAAGCGCTGCACAAGCTGACCGGCGAGCGGCGGCTGGTGCTGCCCGGGCAGCTCGTGACGGAGGCCATGCGCCGTTGGGCGGACGAGGCCACGCTTCACCGGAACGTCTCCATCGGGGACTTTCTCGGCCAGAGCGACGTGCTGGTGGCGTTCAACCACCTCCAGCAGGACGGCCTGCGCGTGCTGAGTCCGGAGGGCGGCCAGACGGTCCTCCTCGACTTGTCGTCGGCGGGGGCGCAGCAGCAGTTCGCGGACCTCGCGCGCCAGAGCCTGCCGACGCTCTTGCCGACGGGCCCGGTCGTTGCGCCGCCCGCGGTGCGCCGCGCGCGGACCGAGGGCTTTTTCGGCACCGGCCGCGGCGACCAGTTGATCCCGGTCATCATCGACAAGACGTCGCCGCTGGCACAGCGTGGCTTCGCGCAGCCGGGGACCTATCAGTTCCCGCGCTCGACGCTGGAGGGCTGGCTGCAGCAAAACGGGAAGAAGTAGGGGGTGACCCAACGGTACCGGCCAGCAAGGCACACCCACAATGGCGCTGCGTTTCACCAAGATGCACGGGCTCTCCAACGACTACGTCTACGTGAGCCTATTCGATCAGCGCGTCGACGATCCGCCCGCGCTGGCGCGGGCCGTCAGCGACCGTCACCGCGGCATCGGGAGCGACGGGCTGATTCTCGTCGCGCCGCCGGAGATTCCCGGCGCGCACGTCCGCATGATGATGTTCAACGTCGACGGCTCGCGCGGGCAAATGTGCGGCAATGCCCTGCGCTGTGTCGCAAAGCTCGCATACGACCGCGGCCTGGCCCGGGTGAACCCGCTGCGCATCCAGACCGACCGAGGCGTCCTGACGGCGGACCTGACTCTGGACGAGAACGGCCGCGTGCGCGAGGTCCGGGCCGACATGGACGTGCCCATCCTGGACCCCAGGCGCATCCCGGTGACCGCCGCCGGCGATCGGATCGTCCAGCAGCCGCTGTCGTTGGAGGGCGTCACGCTCGCGATGACGTGCGTGTCGATGGGCAATCCGCACGTGGTCTTCTTCGAGCCGGAACTGGCGCGCGTCCCGCTCCGCGAGTGGGGGCCGCGCATCGAGCGCCATCCCATATTTCCCGAGCGCACGAACGTCCACTTCGCCCAGGTCGTCCGCCGTGACTTCGTCGGCATGATCACCTGGGAGCGCGGCTCGGGTGTCACGCAGGCCTGCGGCACGGGGGCCTGTGCCGTGTGCGTCGCCGGCGTGCTCGCCGGCCTCACGGACCGCCGGATTACTGTGCGTCTGCCCGGCGGCGCGCTCCGCATCGAATGGGACGAAGCGACGAATCACGTCTTCATGACCGGCCCGGCCGAGGAAGTGTTCACCGGCGAATGGCCGGCAGGCTAAGGTGACGGCAGAGGCGCCGAGAGCGCAGAGAACGCTGAGGACGCCCCACTGAATCTGAGTCGCTCAGCGTTCTCTGCGCTCTCTGCGCCTCCGCGGTTTTCGGCCTTGTCAGGGGGCCGGGCGCTCTTGCTGCGCGGCGCGGAGCCCCTGGCGCGCGGCCGCGTCGTCGGGGGCCAGCTTCAGGGCCCGCTCGTACGTGGCGATCGCTTCGCCGGTCCGCCCTTGCTGGCGCAGGAAGTTCGCCAACTTGACATACCCCTCGGCGAGGCCGGACTTGTGCTCGACGACCTCGCGCAACAGCGGCTCAGCCTCCCCCGGGCGTCCGAGTTGGACGAGTAGATCGGCCAGCTCATAGTGGTACTCGGTCCACGTGCGATAGTTGACCGGAGCATACTTTAGGCCGAGACGATAGTTCGTCACCGCCCCCTCCCGGTCACCGAGCTTCCAGAGCATGTCCGCGCGCCGGCCATAGCCCTGATAAAGCTCCCGGCGTGCCTCTGTGCACAGCCGATACTGTTCGGCGGCGTCGGCCCAGCGTCCTTCGCGACGATAGAGGTTGCCCAAACTGTAGTGCCCGACCGAACTGCGGGGGACGAGCCGGACCGTATGTTCCCAGAGCGTGTGCGCATTCTTCCAAACGGTCGCGCATTGGCGCCATGTGCACGCGCCGAGCAGGGCGAGCACCAGGCAAGCGGGCACCGTGGCCGCCACAAACGCCGCGCGCGTCCGCCCCAGCCGCGCGCGGGCCAGGTCCGCACCGGTGGCCAGCGCAAGGAAGAGGCCGATGGCGGGAATGTAAACGAAGTGGTCGGCCACGAAGGAGAACTGCGTGTAGTTGAAGGGAATCAAGCCCAGCATCGGGGAGACGGCCACCACGTAGTGTCCCAGTCCCCATCCGACGTGCGCCGGGATACGGCGGCGCCAACGCCAAGCGGCGGCCGCGGCCGCCAGCACCCCCAGCAGCGCCGCAGCGAACGGCCGCCAGTTCCCTGCCACATCCCAGCGCGCGTACACGGCCGGAAAATGCACCGGCACCAGGATCTTGCCCACGTAAAACCACATCGCCCCTGCGGCAACCAGCGGCCGGAGGACAGGCTCCAGCGGCACCATCGACACCCGGGCGATGCCGGCTTCCACGCGGTGCGTGACGATCCCAGCGGCCAGGCCCAGCACGATCATCGGCGCCACAGCGACCAGGCTCCGCGCGGACCAGCGCCGTCGAATGAGTCGATCGCAGAGCAGGGCCGTGACGGGCAACGTGACGCTGGCGGTCTTGCTGAGCAAAGCCGCCGCGAAGAGCAGCAGGCTGGCGGCGTATAACAGCCAACCGCCTCCGCGCATGCGCCGTATGAAGCAGGCCAGCGACAACAGGTAGAACAGCGTGGAGAGCACGTTCTTGCGCTCGGTAGCCCAGGCGACCGACGCCACGTTGATCGGGTGCAGCGCAAAAAGCGCCGCGGTGAGCCAGGCGACCCACGGTTTGACGCCGAGCAGCCGCAGGACCGCGATGAGCAGGGCGGCGTTGACTGCATGGAGAACCAGGTTCGTCAGGTGATAGCCGTACGGGTTGAGCCCCCACGCCCGGTATTCGAGCCAGTAGGACGTGAAGACCAGTGGATAGTACTGCCGCTCAGTCTGCCAGGGGTTCCAGATGCGGCGTAGCCCGTCGGGGGCCGCGACGTCCTCATTTTCAGTGATGTGCCCTGGGTCGTCCCAGGAGACGAAGTCGTTGTGCAGCGCCGGCAGGTAGGCGACCGCGGCGGCCAGCGCCGTTAGGAGCGCGGGGACCCACCAGTGCCACCAGCGCGCAGCGGCGATGGGCAGCAGTTCCAGCGGGGGAGGCTGGACCGCGGCCGGCGCGCGACGGGTCGAGGCGGGCAACTTCTTCGAACGTGGGGCCACGCGCGGCAGCTTATCGCGCTGTCAGGCCGGCGTCATGCCGAGGCGGGAGCGGCCTGCGACGCGCCGGGCGGCTCGCGGCTGTCCAGCACGTCGCGTACCTTGCGGGCAAGGGAAGCGCTGCTGAAGGGCTTCTGGAGCAGGGGCAGACCAGAGTCGATCACGCCCTGATACAGCAGGGCGTTGTGGGTGTAGCCGGAGACGAACAGGACCTTGGTGGCGCGACCCCGCTGACGGAGCTTGCGGGCCAGGTCCGGACCGCTGAGCCACGGCATCACCACGTCGGTAACCAGCAGGTGAATCGGCCGCCGGCAGTCGCTCTCCACGCGCAGCGCCTCCGCGCCGTTGGCCGCCTCGAGTACATCGTACCCCGCGTCGCGCAGTGCCAGGGCGGCAAATTCGCGCACCATCGTCTCATCCTCGACAACCAGCACGGTCTCGGTACCGCGCGGCACGTCTTCCCGGGACACGCGCATGTAAAGCGTGGCCGGGGTCTCATAGACGCGCGGGAGGCGCAGCGTGAAGGTCGTGCCGCGTCCGGGCTCGCTGTACACGCTGATGTGCCCCCGATTCTGCTTGACGATGCCGTAGACGGTGGCCAACCCGAGGCCGACGCCCTGCTCGCTCTCCTTGGTGGTAAAGAACGGCTCAAACAGGTGCCGACGAACTTCCGGCGACATTCCGACCCCCGTGTCGGTAACCGAGAGCTGCACGTACTCCCCCGGGGCGACCTCCGTGTGGCCGGACTCGTACTCGCGGCCGAGCGTCACGTTCGCAGTCTCGACAATTAGCTTGCCGCCGTTGGGCATCGCGTCGCGGGCGTTGACGGCGAGGTTGACCAGCACCTGGTCGAGCTGCCCGGGGCCGGCTTTCACGTGCCACAGACTGCTCCCCGGGAGCGTGACCAGCTCGACATCGTCGCCCAATGTCCGGTGCAGAAGCGGCCCGGCCCGTACGAGCACGTCGTTCATGTCGATGACGGTCAACTCGACCATCTGCCGCCGGGCGTACGCGAGCAAGTGCGAAGTCAGCTCGGCCCCGCGCTCCCCGGCGGTCAGGATGTTCTGCATGTACGTCCGCCCCTGCGCGTCGGGGGGTAACTCCTTTTGGGCCAGATGGGCGTAGCCCAGGATCGCGGTGAGCAGGTTGTTGAAGTCGTGGGCGATGCCGCCCGCCAGCCGGCCGACGGTCTCCGTCTTCTGCGATTCGTACAGTTGCTCCTGTACCCGCTGTCGATCCTCGCTCTCTTGCAGCAGCAACTCGTGCTTTTCCTGCACCTCGTGCACAGCCAACTCGGCCCGCTGCCGGGCGCGGCGCTGCATCTCGTTCAGAAAGGTGATCACGCCTCCGGCAGACAGGAAGATGCAGAGGCCCACGATGTCCGGCACGTCCAGCCTGTCGGCGAAGAAAGCAACGCCGGCCACCGCACCCAGTATCGTGGCCAGCAGCCCCGGCCCCACGCCGCCGTACACCGAGGCAGTCACCACGGCGATGAGAAAGAGCGTGAAGGGATACCGTTCCCCGAACCAGGGGTCCAGGGCCTGCCGCACGCCCGCCATCGCCCCCACACAGACAACGGCTATCGCGAAGCGGCGCCAAGCGGGGCGCGCGAAGCCCGGCAACGGGGGGCCGGGCGGGGGTCCGAAAACGTCGTCATGTTCAGACACGTCCGTCCTGTACTGGCAATGACGCGATCAACTGACCGCGATGCCGCCACGCCGCGAACGGCGCACTTGAAGTATACGCGCGACCTTCAAGGCCTGTACAGCCGCTCGATCAGGGCCGGGCGAATCTCCTCGAGACTCTGAACGGTGCACGCGGCCCCAGCCGCGAGCAGTGGTTCGGGTAGCCGGGTCCCGCGAAGCGCAACGACACTCATACCGGCCGCCACGGCCGCCTGGATGCCGACCGGGGCGTCCTCGACCACCACACAGCACGCGGGAGGCAGGCCGATACGCCGGGCCGCAAGCAGAAAGCAGTCGGGGGCCGGCTTGCCGTGCCGGATATCGAACCCATGGACCGTCGCCGCGAAGTAGCCCGTCATCCCGCCCTCTCGGAGCACGAGGTCGAGGTTCTCCGGCGGGCCCGACGTGGCGACCGCAAGCGCCAGGCCGGCCGCGTGCAGGCTCTCCAGCACGGCCTGGCAGCCGGGCATGAGCGGCACGCGGCCGGTGATCAGCTCACGGTAGATCACTTCCTTGTCGGCATCGATCTGGGCGACCTCTTCGTCGCCGATCGACTCGCCCCAAATGATCCGGATGATGTCCCGGCCGGGCCGGCCGAAGGTCTGTTGAAAGCGCTCGGCCGAGACGCTGAGACCGCGACGAGCGGCGAGCACCTGCCAACTCTGGTGGTGGGCGGCGGCGGAATCGACGAGCACCCCGTCCATATCGAAGATCACGCCCTGGGTCATCGCTGTCTGCATCCGCGCGCCAACGCTGCACCCACGCGAACAAGACTAGCGACGTTTCCGGGCGGGCGAAAGCCGAAAAAACGCCGGCCGCGGCGCGCCATCCGTGTGACTCTGCGGTATCTTTCCCGGCACGGCTGTCGTGCGCACCCAGCGGCGGTGCGGTGCGTCGGACAGTCCTGGAGGTGTGACGCGCATGAAGGTGGTCGGCCCGCTCCTGCGCTACGTGCTTAACATCAACACGATCTGGGGGGCGATGATCGTGATTTCCTTCCTGCTGTGCGTCGTGCAGCACTACCTGCCCACAACGACCACGATCGGTGCAGCTCGCTTCTGCGAGGGCGCCAACGCCGTGACGATCCGCGTGACCGATTCGAAGAAGCAGACGCAAAGCTTCATCTACACACTGAATCTCCGCGCCGGCGAGCTGCTCATCGCCGACGCGGATCGCGGGACGGGCAACGATCGGCCGTGGCTGATCTCGGCCGCCCATGTCGGGTCCGCCTTCCTGCTGAAATGGGATACGAGTGTGTACGGCACGTACGAGGTCTTGATCGGCGATGCTGTGGTGGCACAGGGCCGGCTGGTGACGCTGCAATCTCTGACGGACGCTGCGTTCGATTACGCCAAGAGCGGCTTCGAGGTCGCGCTCGGGCTGGTGGCGTCGATGGTGCTCTTTCTGGGCCTGATGAAGGTCGGCGAGGCCGCCGGCATCGTGCAGCTTGTGGCGCGGCTGTTCCACCCGCTCATGCGGCTGCTGTTCCCGGACCTGCCGCGCGACCACCCGGCCAGCGGGGCGATCGTGATGAATATGGCGACGGGCCTGCTCGGGCTGAGCAATGCCGTCACGCCGTTCGGGCTGAAGGCGATGCAGGAGCTCCAGAGCCTGAATCCGAACCCGAAGGTGGCGAGCGATTCGGAGGTGATGCTGCTGGGCTACAACACCGCCGGGTTCGCGTTGCTGTCGACGACGCTGCTGGCGCTGCGGAAGTCCGCGGGCTGCACCGATCCGTTCGAGGTCATCGGGACCGTGATGGTGGCCGGGGCCATTTCGACCGTTGCCGCAATCGTCGCCGTCAAGCTGCTCGGGAAGCTGCGCGTGTTCTCGAGGCAGGCGGCCGTGGCAGAGCAACAGCGGGAAGAGGCGGCGGCAGCCGGCGCGGCGGGCAACGCGGGCGGAGGGGCCAACCGATGACCGGCGGCACGCTCTTCAAGATCGTGGTCGGGCAGGTTTCCCTGCTAACGATCCCGCTGATCTTCTTCGGGATCATCGGCTACGCGATGGTCCGGCGGGTGAAGGTCTACGAGTCGTTCATCGAGGGCGGCAAGGAAGGCTGGGGGATCTTCCTCAAAATCCTGCCCTACATCGTCGCGATCTTCGTGGCAATCGGGATGTTTCGCGTGTCCGGCGCGCTGGACTTCATCTCGGAGACCCTGGGGCCGCTCATGGCGCGGATCGGCATGCCGCCGGAGACGCTGCCCGTCGCTCTGCTCAAGCCGCTCTCCGGCTCGGGCTCGCTGGGCATGGTAGCCGAGGTGCTGAAGCACGACCCGAACTCGTTTGCGGCCAAGGTGGCGTCGACCATGTTTGCCAGCGGCGACACGACGTTCTACATCATCGCCGTCTACTTCGGCTCCGTCGGGATCACGAAAGTGCGGCACGCGCTGGTCGCGGGGCTGATCGCCGACCTCGCGGGCATTCTGGCGGCGATAGGCGTGTGCCATCTGGTCTTCAAGTGAAGCGCCGCATCAGAGCCCGGAGCGCGAGCGACGGGTTGCCGATGAGGCGTGCAGCTCGTAGTGCGGCGTCGCCGCACGTGGGACACATAGTCCCGGCCCAAGCAGGAGGTTTGCAGACACCATGAAATCGAACCCGCGACGCTGGACACGTTCCCTGTTGATCTCCTTGCTTCTGCCGCTGTGCGGCTGCGCGCTATTGACCGGCGGGCGCGAGCGCGTGCTGGCGCGCCAACTCGACGAAATCCTCAACCGGCGGGCGAGCACCGGCGCGATCGTGACGGCGCGCGTCGTCGAATTGCCCGCCAGCCGCGAGCTGTATGCACGTGACTGCGACGTGCCGTTCACGCCGGCGAGCAATATGAAGATCCTCGTGAGCGCGACGGGCCTGGACATGTTCGGCTTCGACCACACGTTCAAGACCTACCTCGCGGTCGACGGCGACGACCTGTGGCTCATCGGTACCGGCGATCCGGCGTTCGGCGACCCGCGACTGGCGAAGCGGCGGGGCGCGACTGCGACGGGCGTGTTCGACGAGTGGGCCGCGGCGCTCGAGCAGCGGGGGCGCACGCGGATCGCGGGCAGCCTGTATTACTACGACGGGGCGCTGGACGCGCAGTGGGTCCATCCGGCCTGGGGCGGGAGCGTGCTGCACTGGTACGGGGCGCCGGTGGCGGGGCTGAACTTCAACGACAACTGCGTGGACATCACGATTCAGCCCACCGCAGCCGGCCGGCCGGTCCGCTACACGGTCGCGCCGCCCGTGACGGACATCACCGTCATCAACGAGTGCATCACCGCCGACAAGCACGAGCCGACGATCGAGAAGCTGGCCGGCAGCAATACGTACAAGCTCGGCGGCACCTGCGCGAAGGCGGAAGAGTTGAAGAGCAAGCCCGTCCAGAGCCCGGGGGCCTTCGCGGCCGACGCGCTGCGGACGCACCTGGCGGCGCACGGCATCACAATCGCGGGCGAGACCCGGCGTGCGGACGCGCCGCTGGGCGGGACAATCCCGCCGCCGGCGGACGCGCTGGTGGCCGTGCACGAGACGAACATGCGGGACATCCTGGGGCGGATCGACACGAACAGCCAGAACATGTTCGCCGAGGCGCTGTGTAAGCTGACGGGGCAGGCGTACGCGGCCCGCGAAGGCCGCAACGTCCCCGGCTCATGGACCGACGGGCGGCAGGCCGTCCACGCCTTCCTGCGGCGGTGTGCGATCGACGATGCGCGGGTCGTCGTCGCGGACGGCTCCGGTTTGAGCGAGCACAACAAGGTGACGGCGCGGTTGCTGACCGACCTTTTCGCCGTCATGCTCGCGCGGCCCGACGGGGACGCGTACGTCGACAGCTTCGCCAAGGGCGGCGTGAACGGGACGCTCGAGCAGCGTTTCGCCGGGCTGGCGGGGCACGTGTTCGCGAAGACCGGCTACATCGGCGGCGTGCGGGCGCTGAGCGGGTACGTCAAGACCTACGGCGGCGAGTGGCTGACGTTCTCCATTATCTACAACAACATCCCGGGAGCGGTGGAGCCATACGAAGCGCTGCAGGATGAGGCGGTGAGGCTGCTGGTGCGCTGGCCCGACATTCGGTAGCAGGCGGCGGCGGGGGCCAACGGCGAATAGCGAGTAACGAGTTGAGCGAAAAGGGGGCCGCAGGACCGAGGGGCGAAGGGGCGGGCGGGGAAAAGCGACTTGTGAGTGCTGAGTGATGAGGGCTGAGGCGAGAAGACGGGTGACGGAAGCAGTCGGAAAACACGGGGGGGCGGCCGCTGCCGGGCGCAGGCGGCGAGGCTGGGAGAGGGTACACTGGTGCAGCGGCGGCGGCAGCGACAGCGGACGGACGGGCGCCGACGCGCAACGGTGCAGCACGATAGCGAAAATCGGTGCCTATCCCATGAGAATGTGAGAATGTGTCCCATGAAAATGTGAAAACCTGTCCCATGAAAACCCGGCTCTTACAGGACGAGCTCGAAACGACCGTAATGCGGATGCAAGAGATCGTCGAAGCGAAACACCGGCAAGACGTGGAAGCTGACGACCTGTTCAGGTCGCTCGTCCAATGGGCGTTTCGGGGTGAGCTATAGATGCAATGCCATCCGGACATGACGACGTTCAGGCCCGACGTGTACAAGACCCAGATGCAGGAGGAATTCGACGCACTCCTTCGCAGGGCTGAGGGCCGCAACATGCTGTACTATTTCCTGCACCTGCTCAATGGCTGGGGCATGCACGGACCTCTGGGCGAGCGCGAGAACGCATCAAGCATGGACTTCAATACGGAGATCAACCGCCTGACGACCGCGCTCATCCTGGACAGAATCCGCAATGGTCGCTCGATCCCGATCCCTCCGCAGGACTTGCTGTTCGTCTTTCAGGCCAACATGGAGCAGAAGGGGTTCTACGCAGCGCTGCGCAACTTCATCCGCATCGCAACGGACCAGGTTGCCCGTCAAGAGCCGTGGCAGGCAAACGAATGGAGGGAGCACACGGGTCTTCAGACGGGCAAGATCATCCGGAACATCCACCAGGAACTCAGCAACGCGGGCTTCTCCAAGCTCGCGGATGAGTTTGAAGCGACGCACCTCGGCCACGCCCGGACGGTTCGCAACGCCATCGCCCACGGCAACTTCCGCATCCCGCACACCGAGACCGGCGGCGAGTGGGTGTTCGGCGACTACACGAAGATCGGTCGAAGTGGCTTCATCCTCAAGACGACCCGGTTCACCGCTGAGACGTTCCAGAACATCTTTCTGCGATTCCTGACCTACCGGCTCGCGTTCTTCGCGGCCGCGGAGGAACGCGAGAACTGGTACATCGACCGATCGTTTGCATTCCAGGCGACCAATCAAATGGACCGAAACGAGGTCCTCGAGTGTCAGTTCGACAAGGGAACGCTTTCGGTCAAGTACAAGGGAACGCCGCTATGGTAGGCGTTCCCGCGTTTGGCCGCGTGCAGCGGCCGTTTCGCGGGGGAGCTGTGATGCCGCAGGGACGGCCCGAGTAACGCGAAGTCTCAGGATTCAGCATCGCGGTGCTATCACATTTGTCAGCGCACAGCAAGAATGTAAATGAGTGTAAGTGTGTAAATGAGGGACAGTCACGAATGGCATTAACTTAACCGGCATCTTTCGGTCTCCGCAAGGCTTGGCGCAGCTTCGCGCGGGGCTGGGCCATGAGGGAATACTCCGACGGGCGGCGTTTGCGGACGCGGGGCTCGTAGCGGCCGGGACGCAACGGATTGACCCATACGGTGGGCGCGGCGGGAAGCGGCTACGCTGCGCGGCGGGGGCGGCGAGGGTTGGCGGTGGTCGCCGGGATGGACGCGGGCGCGAAGGGTGAGCTGGTGGCCGTGTTCCGGGAGGTGGGGGCGTTTTTCCTGCGGCCGGGCGCCGCCTGCCCTGCCGACGGCCGTTTGCCTCGCCGTATGCCGACGGCTGACGGCTGATGGCTGAAAGCTGGTAGCCAGAACCTGACAGCTTCCTCTCCTTCTCCGCCCATCCCCGCCCACCGTGTTTCCCGTCGCGTCCTTGCGTCCCTGGCCGGAATGCCCCGCCTTTCTTCCCGGATTCTGACAACGAGCGTCTCCGTCGCGTCCTTCTGTCCTTCGCGGTGAATCTCCGCCACCCACCGCCAGTCTCCGCCCACCGTGCTTTCCGTCGCGTCCCTGCGTCCCTGGCGGCAATTCTCCGGCTTTTTGTCCGGGTTCTGATAAAAGGCCTCTCCTTCGTGGCCTTCGTGTCCTTCGTGGTGAATCTCCGCCGCCACCCGCCAAAATCGCGCACCGGCCGCCAAACTCCGCGACCGGCCAACACCATCGCCCCCGCACCTTGCTTCTCTCCATTCCTGAG
>PMMM01000013.1:2371-2958 GCA_003162245.1 Phycisphaerales bacterium | reverse complement strand
GGCGTGGCCAGCGGGCTGGTCGGCGTCGCCGGCCGCGGATTCACCGTGACCGTCACGCTGGCGCAGGCTGCGCTGGTGCAACCCGTCGTGGTGTTCCGCGCCCGGGCGTAATAGGTGGTCGTCGTGGTCGGGCTCACCGGACTCGTTACCGGCGTTCCGCCGCAACTGCCCGTGAACCAGTCGACGGTCTCGCCGCTGCCGACCGTGGCCGAGAGCACGGACGGCTGACTCGTGCAGGTCGTTGGGGGCGTGGCCAGCGGGCTGGTCGGCGTCGCGGGCCGCGGATTCACCGTGACCGTCACGCTGGCGCAGGCTGCGCTGGTGCAGCCCGTCGTGGTGTTCAGAGCCCGGGCGTAATAGGTGGTCGTCGTGGTCGGGCTCACCGGGCTCGTTACAGGCGTGTTGCCGCAAGTGACTTGCCTGTCCAGGCCCGACGGGCCGACACTGAACCACTCAACGGTCTCGCCGGCGCCGACCGTGGCCGAGAGCACGGACGACTGACCTGCGCAGATCGGGTTGGGCGTGGCCAGCGGGCTCGTCGGAGTCGCGGGCAACGGATTCACGGTGACCGTCACGCTGGCACAGGT
>PMMM01000013.1:0-2354 GCA_003162245.1 Phycisphaerales bacterium | reverse complement strand
CTGGCGCAGGCTGCGCTGGTGCAGCCCGTCGTGGTGTCCCGCGCCCGGGCGAAGTAGGTGGTTGTCGTGGTCGGGCTCACCGGGCTCGTTACCGGCGTTCCGCTGCAACTGCCCGTGAACCAGTCGACGGTCTCGCCGCTGCCGACCGTGGCCGAGAGCACGGACGGCTGACTCGTGCAGGTCGTTGGGGGCGTGGCCAGCGGGCTGGTCGGCGTCGCGGGCCGCGGATTCACGGCGACCGTCACGCTGGTGCAGGCCGAGATCCCGCAGGAATTCTCCCAACGCGCATAGTAGGTGGTCGTCGCCGTCGGCGACGCGATGACCAACGGGTTGCCGGTCCCGATGCTGGTTCCGCCGCAACTGTCATTGAACCACCGCAGCGTCGTGCCGGAGCCACCGGTCGCGGACAAGCTGATAGTGCCGGCGTCGCCGGTGCAGAGGCTATTGGGGTCCGAGGCGGCCGAGGTCGGCGCCGTTGCTGCAAGGGGCGGCTCGAAATCGTCAGGGATGCCGTTGGTGTTGCAGTCGGGCGGCACGGCGTATTTCAGGTTGCCGTTGGTCTGGTCGTAGTAGCCGATGACGGGCAGGTTGTTGACGGCCCGGAGGCTGGTGTACAAGCCCACGGTGTCCGGGGGAGGGGGGCCGTCCACGCGCGTCGTGTTCCAGGCCGCGAAGACCTGATTGGGGTCCGCCCAATAGGCCAACGAGAGACCGCCGATGTTGGGGTCGCTATCGTAATAGCTGATCATGGGGGCACCGGTGGGGTGCTCGAGCAGGCTGGGGTAGCGCCCCACGGGCACGGCGGGCGAGCCCTGGGCAGCGGTCGACTTTAACCAGCCGAAGTTGAGACTCGTGCCTGTGTGCCGCGCGAAGGCCAGGTCGCCGTGGCTGCTGTCGAAGAAGGCGATGGCCGCCTGACCGGCGATGACCGCGAGGCTGGTGTCGTTACACTGGTAGACGGTATCGACGACCTTGCGGTGCCAGGCGCCGTCGTTCCAGGCGAACGTCAGGTGGCTGCCGGCACCGCAGTAGCTGATTGCCGGCCAGATCTGGCTCGGGTTGTTTGGATTAGGAATGAAGGCGAGGCTGGTGAAGCCTTGGACGGCGTTGGGATCGACGGTGGTCGTCGTCCACACGCCGGCGCTCTTCGTGGCGTACTTGAGCCCGGAATTGCCCTGGTCCAGGTAGCTGATCGCGGGGTTGCCGTTCGGGTCGTTCGGGTCGAGCACGGCCAGCGAGTTGTACGCACCGCAAAGTTGGCCGCTGTCCACGGACTCGGGAACGGGCCAGACCACGCCGGTGCGGCGCACGTACTTGAGAGCCCCTGCGCCGTTCGTGGCATAGAAGCTGATGGCGGGCTCTCCGCCCACGATCGCCAAGCTGTTGTACACATTGGCGGTGCCGACGGGGATGCCGACGGCCGTGGCCACGATGGTGACGGCCCAGGTCCCGTTCGGGTCGCGCTGGGCGTACAACAGATTGCGACTCGCGGCGTCGAAGTAGCTGATGGCCGGCTGGCCCGAAGGCAGCACCGCCATACTCGCGTACTGGCCTACGTCAGCGCCCAGCAGACCGGCGTCGACGACCGTGGTTTGCGGCCAGTTGGCGACCGACAGCGGCGTGATGGCCGCTGCCAGCACCAGACCCAGTCCGACGATACTCATACGACTTGTGCTTCGCATACTCGGAACCTCCTTCCGCGTCCCGCGGTCAAAAAACGACGATGGCCACACATATATCGACGACTCTGCGGTCCGTCGCCGCACGTCCCAGTCGTGGGACGGTGCGACGACGAATCGCTGAGCCGTTCGCGACACTCCAGGCGTGTATCTCCATGCCTCTCGCACGCACCCCAACAGCGGCCATCACAAGCGGAGTCGCGCCCGTCGCGTTCAACGCGACGCCAGCGCTCGCGGCTGGCGCGGCCGTGAGTCACTATCCCG
This sequence comes from Phycisphaerales bacterium, assembly GCA_003162245.1. GTDB lineage: Bacteria > Planctomycetota > Phycisphaerae > UBA1845 > Fen-1342 > Fen-1342. The sequence continues at coordinate 411 of PMMM01000013.1, read as the reverse complement.
CACGGGGGCGGTGATCCGGCCCGCAGACGAAATGGACCCTCCACGAGTCCGACCACTGGCTTCTTCGTCGGTCATTATAGCCCCACGTTTACGGGCAAGGCAACACGAAATGCTCTCGTTCGTGCACATTGCGCACTATCGGACGTGGGCCACAGTGTTTCGCGGCGCGTGCGCTGCGTGCAGGCGGCGAGCGTGCGTGTGCGGCGTGGGCCGGCACGGAGCGTCGCGGAGCTGGGGCGGAGCGCCCCAGATTCGCCCTCGTCCGAGAATCCGGCAAGTGGCCGAGCGCTCCCCCGCCATCGTTCTACCCGCCAGGTTCCTTGCGGCGGCGCGTCTTGCGGGCGCGGCGCCGGGGTGGTCCGCCGGCCAGCGTTTCGGCAGCGACCGGCTCGTCCGGCTCGAGCTCACGCG
>PMMM01000093.1 GCA_003162245.1 Phycisphaerales bacterium | reverse complement strand
ATCGGAGAATGCGGTTGCCCTGAAACTCCACCCCGACACATACCTGCCACACTTGACAAGACAACTCATGACCAGCGCTCAGTGGCAGATTCCTGTTGTAAGGCGGCCCGACCGGCAGGACCTGACGTTTCACCAGGACCCCGAATGGCGGCTTAAGCCGCGCGAACCATACCTCACGGCCCGCCGGGCCTTCCTCATCGACGCGCGGGCGATCAGCTACGCCGAATCGTGCCTGGGGATTGTGGAGCACTATAAGTTGGGCGAGCTGGTTGGCGGCCCGACCGCCGGTACGAACGGAAACGTGAACCCCTTTACGCTGCCCGGCGGCTACACGGTGACCTGGACCGGGATGAAGGTGCTCAAGCAGGACGGCGCGCAGCACCACGGTGTCGGGGTCCTGCCCACGATCCCGGTGCGGCGGACGGTCGCCGGCGTGCGGGCCGGGCGGGACGAGATTCTGGAGCGAGCGATCGAGGTAGTCTCACACCCCTAGCCAAGTCTCCCTGACGGAGCTGATCGACGATTAGGGCAAGCTGTGAACGGCGGTTGAAAAGTGCAGCGCCCTGGCCGGCCCGGCCGGGTGGCGGCGACGATGTACGGCTCCAATGAGTCCCAGGATGGGCTCCGGTGGGGTCACGTCGGATCACGATTGGTCGCGAATGCGTCAGCTTGCCCGGAAAGTGCCGTGCCCGACCTTCTGCACGCCGGGCATCGCGGCCAGGTATTTGCCGACGGTTTTGGGCAGCGCCCTGTTCTTCGACTTGTGCCCGGCCTTGAGCACGACGGCGGCGACCTCTTTGACCGCCATCGGGCCGCAGTGCCGGACACGCCATCGAGCCCCAGCCCGACGAACAGGGCGACGAACGTCTCGGTTGGCACGTCCGAGCTGCACCTCAGCACACGGGAAGAGGTCGCGCTGCGGGTAACCCGGGCCGGGCAGACCTTCGTCTGGCAGGCGCCCGCCTGGGAGGCTCACCTGACCGGTATGGCCGCCGGCTGCCTGGCCCGGTTCGAGGCCGAATGCCGCCGGTGCGGCCTGTACTGGCTGGTGCTCCGGACGCCGGCCTGGGCGTGCTTCGTCCAGGTCCAGCATCCGGCGGGGACCACGCGGGTCAGCGACGCCCCGGAACCGGTTTCGGGTGGATTTGTTGGGTTTTTTGAGGACGAAGATGGAAATCGCTTGGACACAGGGCCTAGAAATGAGTACCTCCTCCTCCAAAGAGGGTCGCAAAGGATCCTCGAGAAGCAAAACTCCTCCTCCTACAGAGGGCCCGCTGATCACGGGCCCCCTTTTTTGATTCTTCACGGATCCACGAGGACATGCAGCGTCCAATGTGAATGGCGGTTGAGAAGTGCAGCGCCCTGGCGGGCCTGGCACGAGGGCGACGGTGACGTGCGCATGCGTATGCGGGCGCGGAAGCTGGCGGACGTCGGGTCGATCGTGCCGCCCGACCACTTGGTCATCGTGGCCGCTGATTACGCGGCGTCCGCGGCATTTCCAAGAGTGCTTCGTCGAGGCGGTCGAGCACGACGGTGACGGCATCGGGCCCGATCCCATCGGCGCGCGGGTTGACCGACTTCCTCCGGCAGTCGATCATCCGGGACACGGGCCTGTGGGAGTTCGACAAACGTCAGGAGGCATCATGAAACTCGCCGTCTTCAGCGCCGTCGCCGGGCTGCTCTTCGTGCCGCTGCCGCTCGCGGCCCAGCCCCACGACGCGGCCCTGTCCGCGCCGGCGTTGTCCGCCGTGGCGCGACTGCGGGCTCTTTACCCAGAAGTCCAGTTCTATGTTTCCGGAACGCGCGTGACACGCGTCTACGGCACGCCACTGAACACGGCCGCCACGCCGGAAGCGGCGGCGGAGGAGTTTGTGCACGCGCACGCCGGCGTGTTTGGTGCGGAGGTCGCCGATCTGGACACCGGCAACCACTTCAACGCGCAACGCACGCAGCCGGTCCGTTACGAACCCGACCGCGGCACATACCGGTTCACGTTGGTGTACTACGCCCAGTACCGCGGCGGCGTGCCGGTCTACAACGCCGACCTGCGCCTCCTGGTGCTCAACCAGGCGCCTTACCCGGTCGTCTGGGCCGGCTCGAGCCTGCGCGAGCTGGGCGACTTCTCGCTCCCGGTCGGCCCCTCTGCATCTGACCCCAGTGAACAGAGTCACGCCGCCGCCCTGAAGCTGGTGCCGGGTCTGGCTCTGTTCACGCCCGGGCACTATGTCATCTGGGCCGGCGTGGACGACGACGTGATCAGGCCGGCGCTGGGTTACCTGTTCTACGCCCAGCGTGGCACGCCAGCCGCCGCGGACTACGCGCGCTGGCTGTTCATCGTCGAGCCGACCTCCGGCAAGATCCTCTACAGCGAGGATCAGATCGTCCGGACCGACGTAACCGGCACCGTTCGCGGCATGGCCACAACGGGCCCGGCGGCGGACATTTGTGGGCCCGAGGTCGCGACGGCAATGCCGTACGCGAAGGTGAGCATCGGCGTCACAACCGCGTATGCCGATGTCAACGGGAGCTTCACGATTCCCAACAACGGTCAGTCGGCGGTCCTGGTTGAGTCTCCAATGAGCGGGCGCTACTTTGTGGTTGAGAACCTCCAAGGCGCTGAAGAATCACTGACGCGGACCGTCACGCCGCCCGGTCCAGCCGACTTTGTGCACAATGCTGCGAACAACGATGAGGCCGTTCGTGCCCAGGTCAACAGTTACATACACGCCAATATCGTCCGGGACTTCTGCCTGACCTACCACCCCGATTACCCCACGGTCTCCGGCGAGACGGACTTTCCTGTCCGTGTAATGTCCACGGACGCGTCCATCTGTCCCGGCAATGCCTGGTACGACGGAAGCGCGATCAACTTCTGCGCCGCCGGCGGGATATTTGCGAACTTCGCTTTCTCCAACGTTGTGCATCACGAGTACGGACATCACATGGTGGAGTGTGGCGGCAGCGGGCAGGGGGCCTATGGTGAGGGAATGGGGGACGCGATCGGGGCCTTGATCGCTGACGATCCAGTTCATGGCTGGGGAGAACGGGGCGCCTGCAACGCAGGCGCGCGCACCGCGGATAACACCTGCCAATACCAGGTTTCGGGCTGTTCAAGCTGCGGGAGTGAAATCCATGCCTGCGGCCAGCTGCTCTCGGGGTGCATCTGGAGTACCCGAACCGCGCTGTTGAGCGCCGGTCACACCGACGCCCTGGCCATCATCTCCGGCTTGACCATCGACTCGATCCTCTTGCACAGCGGCACGTTGATCACCCCTCAGATCACGATCGACTTCCTGACTGTCGACGACGACGACGGACACCTCTGGAACGGGACGCCCCACGGAAGCGAGATCTGCACCGGCTTCGGCGAACACAACATGAGTAGCACCGTGTGCGGGGCGTGCTGCTACTCCGACGGCTCCTGCGCCATGGACCTGGTCTCGGCGTGCGGCGCCACAGGAGGCACGTTCTGGTGGCCGGGCCGGTCATGCGCGCCGAATCCCTGTTCGCAGCCGGGGGCGTGCTGCTTGCCCGGCGGTGGGTGCCACATGAGCACCGTGATCGCACCCGGGGACTGCCCGTCGGGCTACACGTACCTGGGGGACGACACGACCTGCTCGCCGGCGGACCCCTGCCCGATAGCGTGCTGCTTCGCGGACGGCCATTGCGAGGAGATTGCGATTGCGCAGTGCATTGCGCGAGCCGGCACGTATGTGTTCGCTTCCTGCGCCGGGGCGGCGTGTTCGCAGCCCGGCGCCTGCTGCTTCTCCGACGGGCACTGCGAAGACTTGATGCAGGGCGTGTGCCTGAGTCTGGGCGGGGTCTTTCACCCGTCGGCCTGTTCAGCGTATCAGTGTCCGCAGCCAGAGACCGGGGCCTGCTGCTACGGCGATGGAACTTGCTCGGTTATAGCGGATGGTGCATGCACAGGCTGGTGGCTGGGTACGGGGACGACCTGCGGGCCAAACGCGTGCCCTGTAACCGGCGCCTGTTGCTCCGGGGATGGGACCTGCTCGCTTACGCCGCAATCCGCCTGCACGCACTGGTGGCAGGGGGCGTGGACCACATGCTGGCCGAACGCCTGCCTGCAGCCAGGGGCGTGCTGCCGCGCGGACGGCACCTGTGCTGTCGTTGCGCCGCCCTGCAACGGCATATTCCAGGGTCCCGGGACGAGCTGTGGCTCGAGCTCCTGTCCGCAACCCAACATCGCCTGTTGCTTCAGCAACTTGACCTGCCAGGAGATGCCGGCGGCTGACTGCACCGCGCAGGGGGGCACGCCGCACGCGTATCCCTCAAGCTGTACGCCTTACCCGTGCGGGGACATCGCCTGTTGCTTCAACAGCGGAATGTGCATCGTGATGAGCGCGGGTAGTTGCGAGTACGATGGCGGCATCGCCCAGCCGCCCGGCACGCCCTGTACGCCGAACCCTTGCCCGCAACCGCCGCTGGGCGCCTGCTGCTTCGCCGATCAGCATTGCTCGCAGGAGATCCAGGCCTATTGCCAGGCGGTCGGCATCGCCTGGCTGCAGGGCCAGTCCTGCGATCCGAACCTGTGCGGACCACCCGGCGCGTGCTGCTTCGCGGACGGGCATTGCGAGTTGCGGCCCGCCGTCGGCTGTGGAGGCGACGCCTGGCTGGGTCCTGGCACGAGCTGTTCGACCAATCCATGCGGTCCCACGGGCGCGTGCTGCGTCGTCGGCAATTGCAACGCATGGACAGAGCACTATTGCAGCCTGTACGGATCGTGGGGCCACTGGCTCGGGCCGGGTGTGCCGTGCGAGTCGAACACGTGCCGCAGCGCGTGCTGCCTTGTGAGTGGCCTCTGCACAATCGTGCTTGACGAGTCGCAGTGCGCGCCGCAAGGTGGCGTGTTTCTAGGCTGGGGGACCTCCTGCACGGTCAACCCCTGCGTGCCGGAGCCGGGTGCAATTGTGATCTGGGGATGCACGGCGGGGCCTGAATGCGACGTCCCGGCACCCAACGCGGGCTTCATCGCGGCGGACGGCGGCCGGGATTATAACCTGGGCCTAAAGGCCGACGGCACGATCGTAGCCTGGGGAAGCTGCACCTGGGGCGACTGCAACGCGCCGGTGCCCAATGCGGGCTTTGCGGGGCTTTCGGCGGGAGGACTCCACAATCTCGGTCTGAGGGCAAACGGCTCGGTTGTGGCATGGGGAGTTGACTGGTCTGGCCAATGCGACGTCCCGTCGCCGAACGCCGACTTCGTGGCGGTCGCGGCGGGCTATGGCCACAGTCTCGGCCTGAAAGCGAACCGCTCGGTTGTGGCGTGGGGCGACAACGCCCAGGGTCAGTGCAACGTGCCGCCGCCGAACACCAACTTCGTCGCGGTGGCGGCGGGCTGGTACCATAGCCTCGGCCTGCGAACGGACGGTTCGATCGCACCTTGGGGGTACAATTACTGGGGGCAATGCAACGTACCGGCACCCAACAGCAACTTCGTCGCGGTGGCGGCGGGCGTTTACCACAGCCTAGGCCTGAAGGCCGACGGCTCGATCGTGGCCTGGGGTGACAACGGGCATGGCGAATGCAACGTGCCGGCGCCGAACACCGACTTCGTGGCGGTCGCGGCCGGCGGTTACAACTCTGATGGCTTCAGTCTCGGCCTGAAGGCCAACGGCTCAATCGTGACCTGGGGATCCGGAGACCCAAACGTCCCAGCGCCCAACACGCACTTCACGCGGGTTGCGGCGGGTTGGTACTATAGACTAGGCGTTATCGACTTGGGCCCGCGGGCCTGCTGCCTACCCAACGGCCAGTGCCAGCAACTCACCCAGGCGGCTTGCCAGGCCCAGGGCGGCATCTGGCATTCCCGCACCACCTGCGCGAGTTTCCAATGCTCGCCGGCACACTGCCCCGGCGACATGAACTGCGACGGGCGGGTCACGTTCGCCGACATCGACCTATTCGTTGAGGCGCTGAGCGGTGAATCGGCCTGGACGCACTGGCCGTGCCCGTGGCTAAGCGCCGACTGCAACCACGACGGGCACGTCAACTTCGCCGACATCGATCCGTTCGTGGCGTTGATCGGCAAGAACTGCGCGACCGGCGCTTGCTGTTACGCGGACTACACCTGCGCGATTACTGCCCAAGCGGGCTGCACGGGTAACTGGCTTGGCACCGACACCACCTGCGACCAGTGCCCGCAGCCGCCGACGGGGGCCTGCTGTGTCGTTGGCGCATGCACCCTGACGACGCAAGCGATCTGCTCGGGAACATGGCACGGCGCCGGAACGATTTGCACTCCCAACCCGTGCCTGTGTGCCGGCGACACGGACTGCGACGGACGCGTCACCTTCGCGGACATCGACCTCTTCGTCGCGGCGCTGTCCGGCGAGTCGGCGTGGACACACGCACCATGTCCGTGGCTGAACGCGGACTGCAACAACAGCGGCACGGTCACGTTCGCGGATATTGACCCGTTCGTGGCAACGATCGGGAGGACGTGCCCGTAAAGCCAGGCCCGGCTGGCCCGCAGCCGGCAGCCGGGGCATGGGAATCGACCTGGGCGAATAATAGTGATGCATTGGCGTCTTTTATGGCAGAGTCCGCGCGACGGGCGACCTCGAACCCTGTTCCTGGTGCACGCACGTAGCAACGAGGAGAGCCGATCATGCGTACGGCGCGAGCGCTTTGGATTCTGGCGGGGGCCGCGCTGAGCCTCTCACCGGGATCAGCATGGGGCCAGGCCACGAACCAGATCACGGCCATTAACCCGGCTTCCGCGCCGCAGGGCTCCACCAACCTCCTCGTGACCTTCACGCTGGACACCGATGTGCCGCCGGCGCCGCCGGCCGGCGTCATGCCGAACAGCGTGATGATCGGCACCATTGCGGGAACCTCGGGGACACACTCGAGCCAGTATGTCGTCACGGCGCGTTTCAACATCCCGTCCGCGGAGCCCACCGGGACCAAGGACGCGGCCATCACCTTCTCAACTCCCAACGGGACGCTTGTTTTCTCGAAGGCCGGCGGTTTCACCGTGACCGCCAGCCAGAACACGCCGCCGAGCATCACCCAGCAGCCGCAGTCTCAGACCGTCCCGGTTGGTGCTTCGGCGACCTTCACCGTTGCCGCCTCTGGGACCGGGCCGCTGAGCTACCAGTGGCAGAGGAACGACGGCGACATCTCCGGCGCGACGAGCACGTCCTTCACGATCGACCCGGTGGCGGAGAGCGATGCCGGCAACTACCGCTGCGTCGTGACCAACAACTATGGCATGGCCACATCGGACGAGGCGGCGTTGACCGTAGTCGAGCTACCCGCGAACAACTATCCGGTCGTCGACACAGGCCAAGACAAGTGCTACGACAACACCGCGGAGATCACGTGCCCGCAGGCCGGCGAGGCCTTCTACGGCCAGGATGCGCAGTACGCCGGCCACCAGCCCAGCTACACCTTGAGCAGCGATGGCGAGACCGTGTTCGACAACGTCACGAAGCTGACCTGGATGCGCGGCCCCAACACGACGCTCGCGACCCCGGTCAAAGCCGACAAGAAGACCCTCGGCGAGGCGGAGGCCTGGGTCGCCACGGTCAACGCCATGAGCTACGGAGGATTCAGCGACTGGCGGCTTCCGACCATCAAGGAGCTTTACTCGCTGATAAACTTCACGGGGACGGATCCCAGCAGCTACACCGGCACGGACCCGTCGGTCCTCACTCCCTTCATCGACACGACGTATTTCAATTTTGCCTACGGGCAGACGAGCCTCGGGGAGCGCCTCATCGACTCCCAGTACGCCTCCAGCACGCTCTTTGTCGTCAACCCCGCGGAGACGGGCTACCCGAAGCTCTTCGGCGTCAACTTCGCCGATGGCCGCATCAAGGGCTACGATCTGATCATGCCCGACGGCATCACCGAGAAGACCTTCTTCGTCCAGTTGGTCCGCGGGCCCATTGGTTACGGCATCAACGGCTTCACCGACAACGGGGACGGCACGGTCACAGACACATCCACGGACCTGATGTGGTCCAAGGTGGACAGCGGTATCGGCATGACCTGGCAGGATGCGCTGACCTGGGTGCAGGCGAGGAACACCGCGAACTACCTGGGCCATAACGACTGGCGGCTGCCCAACGCCAAGGAGCTTAACAGCCTGGTGGACTACGCGAACGCCCCCGACTTCAACGGCCGGCCGGCCATCGACACCGCGTTCTTTACCTGTACTCCGATCACCAACGAGAATGGAGACGCCGACTTTCCCTACTACTGGAGCTCGACTACCCATGCCGGGTATTCCACCAGCGGGTCCGCGGGCGATCAGGCGGCGTACATCCCCTTCGGGAGGGCCTTGGGCTGGCCGAGCAGCGTCGGGAGGTGGGTGGATGTCCACGGCGCCGGCTGCCAGCGCGCGGACTCCAAGATCGGTCCTCCCTTCCCCTATGCGACCACCCACGTGGTCACCAAGGACGGGGTGACCTACACCGGCTACGCCTTCGGGCCCCAGGGCGACGCCGTCCGCGGCCTCAACTTCGTGCGCCTGGTCGTCACGGTCGCGCCGTCGGTCTGCCCCGGCGACATGAACTGCGACGGCCGCGTCACCTTCGCCGACATCGATCCCTTCGTCGAGGCTCTGGCCGGCGAGTCGGCGTGGAACCAGAGCCATCCCGAGTGCCCATGGCTGAACGCGGACTGCAACCACGATGGCCGCGTGACGTTCGCGGACATCGACCCATTCGTGGCGGTGGTCGGCACGACGTGTCCGTAGTCACCGGGGTCGGCGTGAAGTCCACGCGGCCCTCCGCGCGATCCACGCCCACGCTGAAGTTGCGGTCCGCCCAGTTCGGCGAATCCGGCTTGTGGTGTCCCCTCAACTGCGGCCGCCAACCCGTCAAGATGGTCGTTCGAGTGACGCCGGCGGCTCTGCGCGCCCACGTAGTTCGCGCGGCAGAACCTGCGCGTCTTCGTCGAGTAAACCGGGATCATCGATCAGCGAATATGTGCGACCGTCAGTTCACCGGCGAGCAGGTTGAGTTGCAGGTCGGCGTCCACGGGCAGTCGCCGCAGGAGCTTGGCGAACTGCGCGATCATCAGCCCGGCCGCGATGTTCGCGCAGAAGATCGTGCTCTTGGCCGTGCAGGCGCCCGTGTAGGCTTGGCCGGCCGCAAACAGCGTGGTCGGGTAATGACGGCGCGAGGCCGCGTCACAAGCCGTGAGGACGCGCAACACCTCGGCACTCATCCGGCCATCGGCCCAGAACTCCACGCGGTCCTGCGCTGCCTGCCAGATCAGCCGGCGCGTGTCGATCGCGTCCACGCAGCAGAAAACGGCGTTGCCGACGTCCTGACTGCGGCGGAAGCGTTCGCTGAGCTCGTGGACCTCCAGCCCGTGGTTGATCTGCTGGCACAGGTCGGCCGTGGCCGAGACCTTGGTCCGGGACAGGTCGTCCTGCAGATAGCCCTGGCACGCCAGATTCACGGGCTCGACGATGTCCGGGTCGATGAGTTGCAGCCAGGGTACGCCCATGGCGGCCAGTTGCAGTGCAACCTGGCGGCCGATGGCGCCGACGCCGACCACCGTGGCCCGGCAGGCAGCCAGGCGATCGGGTGGTACGATCTCGCGCTGCCGCAGGTCGCGGTCAGCCAGATTTGGGACGGTCATGGCCACACCCCGCTTTCGGCTGCGCCGAGGAATTCCTCGGCTTCATCGCACCCCAGGCCCCAATCCAGCTCGCTTTCCAACACGGCCAGGAGTTCCTGATCGGGGTCCTCGGCCGTGGCCGCAGGTGCGCCCAGCGCCCGCTTGGCCGCGTTGCGCTTGCCATCCAGGCCTAGGTCAATCAGCGCGCGCGCCTGGATGTTCCGGTCGTACTCGGCCGCCCACGCGGCGTGGTCGCTACCGGCGAACGGCCGGGCGAAGTCGACTTCGGCCGGGATGAGGATGTCGCCGCCCGGGCCCACGCTGAAGCGTAGCCGGGCGTGCGTCTTCCCGCCCTGCGCCAGCACGAACATGACGGCCCAGTCACAGCGGCCGAAGACGTCCACGAAGGTGTGTTCGTCCGTCCCGCTCGGCGTCGGGCTGTCGCCGGGATGCGTATGCAACCAGATCCTCGCGAATTGCTCGGGCTTGCGCCCGGCGTCCACCTGGGCTTCGAAGAAGTCTGCCACCGCGGCATCATCGAATGCCACGCTGATGCACGTGGTCGCCTGCCGGACCGTGATGAACTCCTCGATGAGCAGCAGATCATGCGGCGCTGTGACGGCGAACCCGCCGATTTCGGTGTCGCCGCGGTCGCGGAAGAACTCCAGCTTGGCCCACGCCGTCGGCGTGAAGCGCAGGACCGGCCGCCGTGGCCGCGTGCTCTGGGGCAGCCACAGCTTCCGCGGCGGCTTGTCCGCCACGGGTGTCTTCGCCGGTGCGTTGCTGGTCGTAGTCGTTTCCTTGCTCATTTTGCTTTTCCTTTTCGATACAGGCTGGGCAGACGTTGTCGTCCAGGCAGGCCGGGCAGGCCCTGGCGCCACACCGGTGGCAGGCCTGGAGACAGCTTTCGCAGACGTATTCGTCACACAGCGGACATTTGCGCAGGCAGCCGCGGCACAGGGTCGTGTCGCAACTCGGGCAAGAACTGATGCACTCTTCGCAGTAGTCCTGCTGACAACTCTTGCAATTAAACGTGTCGTCGGCGCTGGCGCAATAGCCGCAGTCGGAGCACGGCGTGCCGTCCCAGCTCTCCAGCGACACGAACGGCGAGCCGGAGTTGTAATTCTCCAGCACCGAACGCGCCAGCAGGAACACGTCGCAGATGCGGCCGGAGCTGAGCGCGGCCCGGAGAGTGGCGCTGGCATCGCCGGCACAGAGTCCTTCGCTGCTGACATGTGGGTGCGTGACCCGTTCGTCGCTGGCGGCCGGGTTCGGCTCCAGGGCGACGATGCGCAGCGCATCGCGCTGATCCGGCGCGCCCAGGCGATCGAGCACGAGCTGGATCTCGAACCGACCTAAGCGCACGTCTTCGAGCACGATCGGCGCGGTCGTGACGACGAGCTTGCCCTCGCTGCGGCGATACTCGACTTCGCCGAACTCCTGCTCGGTCTGGATCAGCTCTTCGTAGAGCGGTCCCAGCGCTGAGGTGGGTGCTGCCGGTTCCTGGACGACCCGCTCGCTACGCGTCACTTCTACGCCCAGCTCCTGCACGGTGTAACGCAGACCCTGAAGCAGTTGCTGGCCGGCCAGGTGCCAGCCGCACTGCCGGCAAAGTGCCAGCTTTCGCGCGGTGTCTTTCAGATAATCCAGCTGACTGCACAACCGCGACAACGTGGCTTCGGCCTCGGCCAGCCGGGGATGGGGCTCTCGCAGCAGGCCGGTCTGGATCGCGCTGGCCACCCGGAGCAGATACTTCCTGCGTTGGTCCATGGCGTTCTCCATCAAGAACGACGGGGCACCCGCAGCGCGTCTGCGCCACGGATGCCCCAGTCGTTGTTGTTCCCGAGAATTACGCGCGCCGCGCACCCTCGATTTTCGTTGGCGTCATGCTGACGCGGTCACCGGGCTGGATGACGTAGTTCCGCGGCACCGGCTGGCGGTTGACGCGGATCAGGTAGTCTTCGGGCTGCCGGCCGGGGAGCTTCTGGGTGAAGAACTTGTCGACCGTCGTGCCATCGGCGACCTCCACGTAATCGGCGAAGCCGCCGCCATCGTTATTGATCCACAGAATTTGCATGATCGTTCTCCGTTGCTTGAGGTTCTAGGGTTCCATGAAGACTCACGGTTGTACAGACGGTTCCGCGCGCGAGCCGCACCGACTCACGACGGTTCTCGCGCAGAGATTCCGTGCTTGTTCGTGGCTGTGGGGGAAATCCGGTTCCGTGGGGCGCGTCAGGGCGCCACGTCTGGTGGGATGATCGGTTGGCTGGTGGCCTACGTTCGGTCTGTCGCGCGAGGCCGAGCTGAACGCGGCGTGCGTTTCGATGGCCTCGCGCCCGCGCGGCCCGGACGTACAAAGGCATCCCTTACATGTTCGATATCACGGATCGCGCGGTCCAAGCGGGCTACGTATTCCGCGGCGCCGCAGCAGTCATCGCCGGCTTCCCGGCACAGGAACAAGAACAGCGTGTCGCCGGCTTCCTGCGCTCGGATCGCGAACGCATTGGGCGACTCGCCGGCGCCTGGCGGATCGATCGGCAGCGAATCGCTGCCCGGGTAGGCGGCGTAGATCATCTGGGCCGCGGTGCGAGCCCAGCTCTTCGTACGCGGCATCATGTACCTCCTTCGTTAGCGCCTTCCTCCCGAGCGGCCGGCCGCTTCGCCAGGAAAGGCCCAGCGTCCCGCCGCGACGGCGTCGTCCTGGAGCGCGTCCAACAGATGCACGAGGCCGCGCAAGGCATTCGCGGTGGGCGCGTTCCGCTCCAGGCTGTCCAGCACGCCCAGCAATACGAGCTTCTGCTGGTGCAAGAGGTCCCAATCGACCCGGTCCAGAGACTTGAACATGGTCTGCGTGCTCCTTCGGCGCGCCGCCGACGCAGGTGGCTGCGCCGGTTTCAGGTTTCACCTTGCGCCCCGTTGTGCACGAGGAGGACGCGCTGGTAGCGCGCATCCTCCGCGACCACCACATCCGGGCCTTCGTAATCGTCGGGCACGCCGTAGTCCCGGATCTCGACCTCCATCCCCGCCGGCAGACCCTCCACATTGAGAATCCCCTGGTCCATTTCGATGATGATCCTGCTCAAGGTGCTCTCCTTACGATTGCGCGGGGCGGCGCTTCCGGCGCGTCGCCGGGCGCCGGCGGCAGCGCGCACTACTTCTGCGGGGACTTCTTCTTCAGGAGGTCCGGCGGCCGGATCACCTTCTCCGACCCGTCCGGGAGCCGGATGGTGACCGTCCCGTTGTGTGCCACGAGCACCGTCTGCCACTCCGGCCGAATCTCCGTCACGGCGGCCAGGATGCTGCGGCGAAGCTGCTCGTCGGGCCCCAGCAGGTCCGCCCAGAAACGGTTCAGCTCCTGCTCGAAGTCGTTGAGTTGCGTGTCGTAGGTATCGCCGTCCTCGGACCAGCCGCCGAGGTGGTACCAGATCTGCGACGGCACCAGCTCGTCCTTGGCATCCCAGGTCACGAGCACGGCGTCGTCGCACCAGCCGTCTTTGCCTTCTGGCGGCGGAGCCTTGGCCAGGCAGACCGGCGACGAGAACACCTTGCCGTCGCTCGTCTCCACCGCGATCGCGAGCGTGTCGACGCACGTCAGCGTCCCGGACCAAAGGCCAGCGCTATGTAGCTCTTTTCCGACCGTCAGCGTGACCTTGCGAACCACTGGCAGCTCGGCCCAGGAATACCCGTCGTACTCCTTGCGGATGCTGACCGGCACAAACGGCGCGGGGAATGTGCCCAGGGCGGCCAGCAGGTGGATGTTCGTCTCGTCGGTGTCGTCCGCCGCCGCATCGGCGTCGAAGCGGTAGCAGCGCGCCAGCGCGAAGCCCTTGGGCATGGTCACTTCGACCGGCTCCGGAGACTCGCAGGTCGAGAGCAGGCCCACGTGGAAGGTCGGCGTGGCCTCGGGCAGCTTGACGCCCAGCGCGCGGGCCCGCAGGTACTGCTGGTACGGCAGGCGGTGGCGGCCCCGGCGCTGCACGTAACGGTAGGCCTCCAGTTCCAGCGCGGCCTTGAGCGCCTCGAAGGCTTCGTTCTCGACGAGTTGCGTGCGCGCCGGCAGCATCAGCCGGATGCCCGTGGGCTCGCCAGTCAGGTCCACCAGGAACCACAGCTTCTGCTCGCTCACCGGATGAAAGTCGAAGCTGACCGTCTGGCCGTGGAAGTTGACCAGGACGTTGTCGCCGTAGACCCGCTCGCGCCGCACCGCTCGGTGCCAGGAGGTCAGCTTCTCGGCCTCGCGTACCTCGATTCGGCAACCGAGCGCAGGATGGTGTACGGCCCGTTTGCGCACGAAGGCTTCGCGCGGGCACGGGCAGTCGTCGACTGCGACGTTCAAACCGCTGAAGACCGCCAGTGGGCTGACGATGGCGTGGGACCACTCGTCGTCCTCGAACTGGACGATCGTACCCGTCTCCGGCCCGCCGCAATCGGGAAGAACCGCCACCGGTTCTCCGCGCCAGCCGGCATTCATGATGTCTACGACATGGCCTTTGGAACGGATTCTGATGTCGCGCGGCGCCAGGCAGAACAGCCCGACGCCCGCCGGGTCCTCGCTGGCCTCGTACGCTTCCTCCCAGCCGGAGCCGCCCAAGTCGAGCAGCTTGGCAAAGTCATCGATGCCGTGGCCATCATCTTGCACCGTGACAATGCCGTCGCTGTTCGTAATCTCCACGTGCTCGGCGCCGGCCCGCCGGGCGTTCTGGAGCAGCTCGATGACCCGGCCCTCCAGCGTCCCCGTGAATAGCCGGTCGGCCTTGCCCAGCAGGCGTGCATTGACGCGGGCGCGAATGACCGGCGGTTCGTCCGCCGACTCGGGGTCGGCAGTGGCAGTGCGATCGTGCATGACGTTGTTCTCTCCTTTGGCTTGCCCCCGTTAGATGGGTCTCAGCGTGCGTACCGCGGCAGCGGGCACGCTTGGCCGAGTGCCTTGCGGGCCACGTACTCCACCGTGGCCAGGCCACGCAGGTCGTCGCCCAGCGTCCGCGCTGCCCGCAGGTGGCACAGCAGGAACTTGACCGCATACTCCGGTGTCGGACGCTCCGGTGGCGGCGGCTGGGGACCGTCAATGTCGGGGTCCCACTGCGCCACCGTCGGTCTGACGCTCATGCCATCATCTCCTCGTATAGTCACCTGCGCCCCTGATCGTGGTCGTGGTCGGGTGTGGCGCACTCCGCCAGGCCGTTCTGCCTGTTGCGGGCCGTCCGCTCCAGCGCCTCGGCGATCACTTCCAGCGCTCCAGCGCCGTTGGGCGGTCCATCGGGCACTGAGCAGAAGTGCGGATCAAACGTGTCGCCCTCCTTCAGGTTGTCAAAGTCGATGAGTTGGATCTTCGTCTCCGACGACGCGTAGACGGCTTGCACGTTGCCGCCGGAGACGACCACGATCACGTCGGGAATGGTCATCGTGCTCTCCACAAGCGCTGCCCGGCCGCGAGCGCCTGCACGGGCAGACGCCGCAGCCGGGCAGCCAGTACGGGGATGTCACCGGCACTGCCGGACGCCGCGGAACCTACCAGTCCATCGGCGTGGGCCAGGAATGGCCGTTCTCGCAGCAGACGAGCGGCAGGTTGTCCGGGCCTTCCGGCGCGTCCTTCTCGTGCACGCTGCGCTGCTCATCCCACCAGATCTCGGTCCAGCCGCTGTACTCGACCGGCGTGTCCGGGCCCGGCTCGCCG
>PMMM01000194.1 GCA_003162245.1 Phycisphaerales bacterium | reverse complement strand
GGGGAGGAGGCGGTGGCGGCTCGGCCGGCGCCTTCGCACCCGCCTTCGCAGGACCCTCGCCGGTCGCCGGCTTCGGCGCCGCCGGCTTCTCCGCCCCGGTTCGCGCCGGTGCTTTCGGCTGCCCGGCTTCGGCCTTCGGCGCCGCCTGCTCGCGCGCCGGTTTCACCGCCGTCGTTTTGCTCGACTTCGGCGTCGTCTCGCAACCCGCCAGCACCATGAGCACCGCGACTGCACACGCCGCAGCCGCCAACAAACCCGCTGACTTGCCAACCTTCACGTTCGCGCTCATCGACAATTCCTCTGTAACATCCCGGCGCTCGGCGGAGCGAAGCACCTTCGCTCCCCAGCGCACTCTAGCCATCCAACAACTCAATCCGGTCGATCGACACCTGCGCCGCCCGGAGCGACTGCTCAACCGCCGCCCGGTCCCCGGCCGCGATCCGCACCGCCGACCCACAGTCGCTGCTCAGGTGCCGCGGCGTCGGGATCAGCTTCGCCACGAGCCCCGCGCGCCCGAGCACCCGTTCCGCCTGGATCGCGTGGCTCGTACTGTGCACCAGGATCACGGCAAATTCAAACACGTCATTCTACCCTCGCCACCTGCGCAACGGCAGAAATCGCTTGCGCAATCTCCGCGGGCGTCGTCTGCGACCCCGCCGACAGCCGCACCGTGCCGTCGGGAAACGTGCCCAGCGTCCGGTGGGCCTGCGGGGCACAGTGCAGCCCAGGCCGACAGAGGACCCTGTATTCCTCGTCCAGCGTGTGTGCCACCGCGCTACAGGACCGCCCCGCGCGCGTGAACGACACCGCCGCCGTCTGACGCTGCGCGTCCTGCGTGCCGACGACGCGCACGCCCGGTATGTCTCGCAAACCCGCGATCAGTTGGCCGGTCAACGCCGCTTCGTGCGCGCGAATCTGCGCCACCCCGCGCTCCAGCACGTAGCGCACGCCCGCCGCCAGCCCCGCCAACCCGACCATGTTCGGCGTCCCGGCTTCGTATTTGTCCGGCAGAAACTCCGGTTGCTCCTCGTGCTCCGACCGGCTGCCCGTTCCGCCATACACCAGCGGCGGCAAACGCGCGACGTCGAAATCGTCGCCCAACACGAGTCCCCCGGTGCCGCCCGGCCCCAGCAGTCCCTTGTGCCCAGCAAAGGCCAGCAGGTCGATGTTGTCGGCCTGCATGTCCACGGGCCATGCCCCGCCCGTCTGCGCCGCATCCACCAACAACGGAATGCCCCGCTCACGCGTGATCGCGCCGATCGCGCGCACCGGCAGCACGGTGCCGCAGACGTTCGAAGCATGATTCACGGCCACAAGCCGCGTCTCGCCGCGGAGCTGCTCGGCCACCGCGGCCGCGTCCAGCGTCCCGTCCGCACGACACGGCACCACAGACATCGTCACGCCCCGCGCCGCCAGCGCCCGCAACGGTCGCATCACCGCGTTGTGCTCGATTCCGGTCGTGACGACGTGCGCTCCGCGCGCCAGTAGCCCGAACAGGACGAGGTTCAGCGCCATCGTGCCGCCGGACGTGAACACCACGCGCAGCGGATCCGACGCGCCGAACAGTTCCGCGACCGCCTCCCGGGCATCCAGACGGGTCCGCTCCGCCTCGTTCGCCAGCCGATGGCCGCTGCGGCCCGGCGTGACCCCCACGTCGCGCATATAGCGCAGCATGGCCTCCTGAACGGGCTCCGGCTTGGGCCAGGATGTCGCCGCATGGTCCAGGTAAATCATGATCCGCCCGCCGCCGGCCAACCGGTCGGCGCCGCTACTTCCGCAGTGTGAGCGCAAAGGCCTCAATCTGCTCTTCGTATGTGGCCTGCCAGCCGAGCTTCTCCGCGGCCCGCGTGCAGTTGTAAACCTGCGTCATCGAGTCGATCAGCACCACCACTTCGCCGCCGCCGGCCTCCTGCAAGGCCTTCCGGGTCAGGATCACCGGTTGCGGGCAGGACAGCCCGCGCGCGTCTACGTTGACAGCCATGTTCACCTCGCAACGGACAGCTTCTCCCGCCCGAGCATCCCGATCACCGCCACCACCACTAGCCCGATCACGACCGCGTACGCCGCATTCACGCTGTTGCCGACCGTCAGGAAGTTGTGCGCCACGGCCGCTCCCGCCAGCATCCCGAGGACGAACACCGCCGCGTCACCGTCGCCCTCGCCCGACAGGAACACCTGCCGGCCCGGACACCCGCCCGCCAGCGTGAACGCCAGCCCCGCCAGTGCCATGCCCGCGAAATTCAGCCAGTGCGTCGTGTGGGCGATCGGTTGGTTCGCGAATCCGGCGTGAAACTGCCCCCAGAGCAGGTTCATCCCGAACGCGGCCGCCGCAAAAGCGACGACGCCGCTGAGCAGATGGAAGTCTCGCATCAGAATGACGTCGCGGATGCCGCCCACCGTGCAGAACCGGGTCCGCTGCGCCAGGAATCCGATCACGAGCCCCGCCCCGATTGAGTACAGCACCGGGGCGTGCTTCGATCCCGGCCCTTCTTTGCTCAGAAACAAGGCCGCCGGGGTCGGAGCTGGCGCCGTGGCTTGCCCCGCGGCCGCCGCCGGCTTCGGCGCCGCGTTCGGGTAGTAAATCGCCAGTCCGAGCAGCACGGCCATCACGAGGGGCATCGTCAACCCCGCCAGCATTCGGGTCGGATACGAGCGGCCGAGATTGAAACCGGCCTTGAGAAACTGCACCCCCACCCCGACGCCGACGGCTAATCCAGCGATGCCGAGGATCGCGTTCCAGTCCCCCCCCGCCAGCCGCAGCAGCGCCCGCCACGGGCAGCCCAGGAAGATCAGCGCTCCCAGCATCGCGAACATGCCGAGCACAAACCGCACGACCGGTGCCGACCCCGTCCGCGGCCGGAATTCGCGGAACGCCAGCGCCGCCACGAACGCCCCCAGGCAGAATGCCGGGATCTCCGGCCGCAAATACTGCACCGCGGCGACCCGGTGCAGACCGAGTGCCCCAGCGATATCCCGCGTGAAGCACGCCACGCACACCCCCATGTTCGGCGGGTTGCCGAGCCTCTGCAGCGTGACCGCCAAGCCGCCCAGCACCAGGCCGACCACGATGATGCCGGTGCGCGAGGCAAAGAAATCCCTGACTTTCTTCATACCGATTGGCCCCTTTCTTCAACGATCCAGTGCGCTGACCGGACGAACGACCGTCCGCAGTAGAGGCGAACGCGCGGACGCAGACCGCATAGCAGAACTGGTTTTGCCCCCGCACACGTTCGCTTCGTGGCCGCGGTTAGGCGCGCGTGCGGACGAAGGCGCGCTGCCCCAGCCGGGTATCCGGGTCGCCCGGAATCCTGCCTGGGTGGGCGGGTCGCTGACCCTGGACCAGGGTCGTGGCCAGCGGCAGTCATTTCCGTCTTCGCACGAGCAAAAAAACGCCTCCACAAACATCCGGACGTACGTGAGTATAGCCCGAATGCCCGGCCGGCTTCAACGTGCCCGGGCTTTCACGCCCCGGATGTCGGAGGGCGTGGGCAACCGGCGCCCCCGGGCAGGCCGCCGCCCGTGGCCCATAATCCGCCCCCCGCGGGGTTTGCACCCGCCGACATTGACGCTATCCTGAGTATGGCCGGCTGCACTTTTGGTGTGTCGGGTGCGAGTAGCCAGCACGATCGAGCACCGGCGGCAACGGAAGGCCGTCCCGTCACGTGACGCGGGACCGCCGCTGGTGCGCCGGGAGTGACGAGTGTTACAGAAGGATACGAACGTCTTCGTTACTGGAGCCACCGGCCTCATCGGCGGCGAACTGGTGCGGACGTTGCTCACACAACCCGTGGGGAAGGTGTGGGCCCTCGTGCGCCCCACTACCGATGGCCATCCCGAACTGCGCCTCGCCCAGCGCCTCAAACGCTCCGCGTCCGGCGAGCCGCACGCGGACGCCGCCCTCTCCGCCGTCACCGGCGACGTGAGCGCCAAGCGCCTCGGCCTGAGCGACGCCGATTATGACAGCGTTCGCCGCGAGGCCGACATCATCATCCACAGCGCGGCGGAAACTTCGTTTATCCGCGCCGCCGCTTGCCGGCGGACCAATATCGCCGGCGCCAAGCACCTCATCGAATTCACCCGCGAGTGCACGCGCAATCCGCTCCTCGTGTGCCTGAGCACCGCGTTTGTCAGCGGCGTCGTCGCTAACGAGTGCCTGACCGAGGAAGACGGACGGCGCCCGCGGAGCGAGCACCACAACGAGTACACGCATTCCAAGGCCGTCGCAGAGGAGCTGGTCCGCTCCAGCGGCTTGCCCGTGCTCGTCGTGCGGCCCTCGGTCGTCCTCAGCGCCGGCGTCCCCGATGCCGCCTTCGCCCGGGCGATCCTTCAATTCGTCCCGCTGCTTAATGAACTCGATGCCGTCCCGATTAACCCCGCCGGGCGGCCCGACGCGGTCCCCGTCCAGTTCGTCGTCAACAGCATCATCCGCCTGCTGCAACTGCCCCACCTGCAGTACGACTGCTACCACATTTCCGCGGGCGACCAGGGTACGGCGACGTTCGGCCAGCTATCTCCGATCCTCGATCGCTTTTACGGTCGCCCCGTGCCCCTGCGGCTCATCCCGTTGGCCCAGTGGACGCGCGACGTGCACCGCAACTACATCCGCACGCCCGAGCAACGCCGCATTTTCGCTTCGCTGCGAAATTACCTGCCGTTCCTCAACATGAACGTGCTCTACGACAACAGCCGCCTGCGCGCCGAGCTCGGCGACCGCTTCCCAGAGTGCCCGCCGCTCACCTCGTACCTCGAAGAGCTGCTGAGCCTGATCTCCCACGACCGCGGCGTCACCCGCTGGCTCCGCGCCAAAGGCGCGTAGCGCCGGCCGACCCGTGCGCCCTGCTCAACCGCCCTCCGCCAGCAACCGCGCCGCCATGTGCCGCGAGGGCGCATCGAGCACATATTCGCAAAGCTGTCCGGGCGCGACCCAACGCAATTCCGCGTACCCCAGCGGCGTCGCTTGGTCATCCGCGACGGCCCCGACGAAGTGCAGATACGTCACCGCGTGCGTCCCGAAACGCTGCACGAACGCCGCCTGCCCCACCAGCGGCCCCAACTCGAGCCCCAACCCTGCCAGGCACAGTCGACGCAGGCTCTCTTCGGGCAACGCCGGTCCGGGCACGTGCCCGCCCGGGAATTGCCACGGCGTATCGTCGGCGGCGTGCGTTTTGACGATCAGCAGCTCGCCCGACCCTCGCCGGAGTATGGCCCGGGCTTCCGTCCAGGCGGTGCCGCGTTGACGACCCATACGCACCCACGTTACAAAGGCCCGCCGTGGGCGTCCATCGTCCGAACGGAGCGGCCATGCGCATCCTGATTACCGGCTCGAGCGGCCAGATCGGCACAAACCTCGGCCTGCGCTTGCTCGAGCGCGGCGACGAGGTCGTGGGCATCGACTACCGCGCCAACACCTGGACCAACCGTATCCCGACGATTCAGCACAACCTCTGCGGCGGCAAGCCCGGCGCGCTGCCCGTCACCGGACGCTTCGACGCCGTCGTGCACCTCGCCGCCCACGCCAAGGTCTTCGAGCTTGTCCAGCACCCCGAGCGCGCCATGGAGAATGTCGCCATCGCCTTCAGCGTGCTCGATTATTGCCGCCAGCAACGCACCCCGCTGCTCTTCGGCAGCTCGCGCGAGGTCTACGGCGACATTCACCGGCACGTCACCGACGAGGCCCAGGCCGATTTCGTCGTCGCCGAGAGTCCCTATAGCGCCTCCAAGATCGCCGGCGAAGCCTTCATCTACTCGTACGCGGAATGCTACGACCTGCCGTGCCTCGTCTTCCGCTTCAGCAACGTCTATGGGCGCTATGATTGCGACCTCGACCGCCTCGAGCGCGTCATCCCGCTCTTCATCCGCCGCATCGCCGACGGCGAGCCGATCGTCGTCTTCGGCCCGGAAAAAGTCCTGGACTTCACCTGGGTGGATGACTGCACCGACGGCGTGATCAGCGGCATCGACGCCCTCGTGTCCGGCCGCCTCCAGCGCGAGACCGTCAACGTCGCCTACGGCCGCGGCTCGACGCTCATGGACCTCGTCAACCTCATCGCGCTCGCGCTGCGCCGCGAGCCCAACGCGCGCTACGAATCCTCCCGCTCCGGCGAAGTCACCCACTACGTCGCCGACATCACCAAGGCGCGCCAGTTGCTCGGCTATCGGCCGCAAGTGCCCCTGACCGCCGGCATCCCGCGCACCATCCAGTGGCAACGCGAGGCCGGCCTGCTGCGAAACGTCTAGCGGCCCGCGCCCCGCCGACCGCTTGGGCTTCAGCTCACATGCGTCGCCTGTTGTCGCCATTCGCGCTCCTCTACCGCGGCGTCATCGGCGCCCGCAACCTCTACTACGACCACGTCCCCGGCGCTACGCACCACGCCGACCTGCCCGTCGTCAGCGTCGGCAACCTCACCGTCGGCGGCACCGGAAAAACACCCCTCGTCATCGCACTCGTCCAGAAGTTACAGGCCTCGGACCACCGACCGGCCATCCTGACCCGCGGCTACAAGACACCGCCCGGCGGCACCGCCGACGAAGTCCTCGAATTTCACGAGGCCCTGCCAAGCGTGCCGGTAATCGTCAACCCCGATCGCGTCGCCGGCGCCGCCGAGGCCCGTCAGCAGCACAACGTCGATTGTCTCGTGCTCGACGACGGCTTCCAGCATCGCCGCCTCGCCCGCGACCTCGACATCGTGCTCATCGACGCGCTCTATCCGTGGGGCAGCTTCTCCCAACCGGCCTGGAAGGCACGCGACGGAATCCCCCATCACGTCTGCACCTCATCCGGCCCGCATCTCCTGCCCGCCGGACATCTGCGCGAGCCGCCGGGCAGCCTGCGCCGCGCGGATGTGCTGGTGCTCACGCGGGCCGATCTGGTTGCGCGGGCGCACCTCGCGTGCGTGACGGATGAGGTCCAGCACTATGCGGGCGAAAAGCCGGTACTGAATGCCGTCGTCGAGCCCGACGCCCTCGTTTATCGCGATGGCCGCCGCGCCCCCCCAGCCGAGTTGGCCGGACGCCACGTGGTCGGAGTGTGCGGCATCGGCAATCCGGAGCAGTTCCACTTGTTCCTACGCGGGCTGGCGGGCCACGAGCACCCGACGTTCGGCTATGCCGACCACTGCCAGTATTCCCCGGCGAACGTACGCGAAATCCAGCGTCGTGCCGCGACGGAGAAGGCGGACCTGGTCGTGACAACTCGCAAGGATTGGGTCAAACTAGCGCCCCTGTGGCCGGACTCCGGCCCCGGCCTCGTGCGACTGGACGTACGCCTGGAGCTCGGTGGGGCGGTGAACGAGTTGGACGCCCGCCTGCGGCAGGCAGTGGAGAAGCGCCTGTGACCGAAAAACAGCACGGCGATCGGCCGCCGGGGTTGGATTGGTCGCGGCTGCATTTCAAGCCGCGCAGCGCGCGGACCCACAAGGTCGACGTGGCTGCGTTGGGACGTGTCACCCCGCCAGGCTGCTCGTTCCGCGACTGGCTCGCCGGGCTGCCGCACTTCCTCGGCGCCGACGAGTTCCGCCAGACCGTTGACGCTATCATCGCCGCCCGCCGCGCCGGCCGCCCGGTCGTCTTCGCTTTCGGCGGCCACGTCATCAAGACCGGCTGTTCGCCCCTGGTCATCGACCTCATCCAGCGCGGCCTCATCACCGCGCTCGCGACGAACGGCTCCGGCGCGATTCACGACCTCGAGCTGGCCGAAACGGGCGCGACCAGCGAGGAAGTGGCCGAGACCATCCGCGACGGCTCCTTCGGCATGGTCCACGAAACGTGCGAGCGCATGAACGCGGCCGCCCGGCTCGGCGCCCAGGGCAACGGCCTCGGCTGGGCCCTCGGCCAGTTGCTCGCGGACGGCAGTGCGCGCCACAAGCACGTGAGCCTGTTCGCGGCGGCCTACGCCGCGCAAATCCCCGCCACCGTACACGTCGCCATCGGCACCGACACGGTCCACATGCACCCGCAGGCCGACGGGGCCGCGCTCGGCGCCGCCAGCCTCGCGGACTTCCGCACAATCTGCGCCGTCGTCGCCGACCTGACCGCCGCGACGCCCGGCGGCGCCGGCGGCGTGTGGCTCAACGTCGGCTCGGCCGTAATCCTGCCGGAAATCTTCCTCAAGGCGGTCTCCGTGGCCCGCAACGCCGGGCATTCCCTGGCCGGGATGCACGCGGCGAACTTCGACATGCTGCGCCACTATCGCCCGACGCAGAACGTCGTGACGCGGCCCGTCGCGCCCGGCCACGGACACGCAGTGATCGGCCAGCACGAAATCCTCTTGCCGCTGTTGCGCCAGGCGCTGATCGAAGAGTGGCGGGCGTGAGGACGGGCCATGGAACGCGAGCAAACCGAACAACTGCTCCGCAGCCGAATCGAGGGTGAGCGGTTCATCCCGACCGCACCGCCCGAACCCGACGCGCGCTCCGCACTGGAGCCCCCGGTGCAGCCCGCGGACCCACTGCTCGCGTTGCCGCGCATCGAGCGGCTGCTGACGGGCATGAGCGACCGCCTCGAAGCGCTCACGCGCGAACGCCAACACCGCGACTTCTCGCTCGCCCGGCTGATTGGCTGGGTGCTGCAATTCCTGGTGGTCGGCTCCGCCATCGCGGCCGTCGCCGACTGGGCCTTCCAGGCCGAACTCGGCAAACAACTCGTCATGCTGATGTTCGCCGGCGTCTTCCAGCTCGGCGCGCTCACGGCCTTCGTCCTCTCGCGCGAGTAAACGTGCAAGACATCCGTTGACCGGGAGGGCGCGGCTCCTGCCGAGCCGCGTCGCGCCGGGATCGTCCGATGCCCGTCGCTGGCCGTCTCGGCCCGCAGGCACACGCAGCCGCGATCCACGCTTATGGCTTCTCCGGCTTTTCCGGCTTCTCGGGCTTGGCGGGCTCTTCCTTCTTCTCCTTGCCGCCCGGCTGATCGTAGTTGGGCTCGTCGCGCATCGTCGTGATCTTCCCGGTCTTGTCGACCATCACTTCCTTGAGCTGGTCGCCGACGAGGCAACAAACCTCGACCGAGAACTCGCCCTTGCCGTCGAATTGCGCGTGGGCGTACACCGCCTTGCCCTTGGCGTGCGTCTCGGCGGCCTCAATCGCCTTGCCGAGGCTGATCTTGCCGCCGTCCATCGCCGCCACCACCTTCTTGGCGATGTCGGCGTTCATCATGACGTGCCGATCCGCGAGCGCGGGCAGCGCCACCAGGCCCAGCGCGCAGAACGCCAGCCCGCACCACTGCAATACCTTGCGTCCGTTCATGTGCTGCTCCTTGTGCAAGAGAAATGACCCGGTGGGCGACCGCGCCGCGCCCTGAGCCGGATTGGTCTTCGGCGACCGCAATCGTAACCACGCGCGCCGCGTTGGCAAGCGCGCCCCGCGGCAAGATGTCGGCGGCGGGCAGCAGGGCGCAAACAAATGCCACGCCCTCATCGCGTGCTAGCACCTGCACCCCCGCAGCTTGACCAGCGCGGCCTCAACGGTCGGACACACCTCGAAGAAGCGATCCAGTTGCGTCGTCTGGAGCACCCCCGCCACGAACGGCGCCGGCCGCGCGAGCACAACGCGGTTCTCCTGCACGTTGGCTTGCGCGGTGATCCGCACCAACTCCGCCAGGCCGGTCGAATTCATGAACGGCACGTCCGCCAGATCGATCACGAGGCCGACGCCGGGACCGTCCAGGAGGTCGACGACCGCGTCGGCCAGCGAGCCCGGCCCCCCAACCAGCTCGCCCTGCACGTGCACGACCTTCACCCCCGCCTGATCTTCGATTTCCACCGTCATGTTCACCTCGCTTCGGACGACGACGGCGCGGACAGTGGCTCCGGCCGCGCGCACGTGCTCGTCACCGTCACGTGCCGGCCCGTCTCCGACGACTCGTGCAGGGCGTGCATAATATCCAGAACGTGGTACGCCAACTCGCCGCACGCGCGGTGCCCACGCCCCGTGCGCAGCGCTTCCGCCATGTCCGCCAACCCCAGCCCGCGGCTGTTCTCCGTGTAGCCGAACGCCAGCGGAACCTCGCTCCACTCCGCGTCCGCCGCGCCGCGCACCCGCACCGGCCCGCCAAACGTGTTCGGGTCCGGCACGCTCAGGCTCCCCGCCGAACCGTAAATCTCGAACATCGGCAGGTTGGCGTGCCACACGTCAAAGGTCATGAGCATCGTCGCCATCGCGCCGCTGGCGAAATCCAGCACGCCGGCGACATGCGTGGGCACCTCGACGTGGATGACCTTGCCGCGCTTCGGCTCGCTCGTGATGGTCCGCTCGCGGAACGTGCTCCGGGCCGAGCCGCACACACGCCGCACCGGCCCCAGCAGGTTTATCAGCGCGGTGAGATAGTATGGCCCCATGTCGAACAGCGGACCGCCCCCGACCTGGTAGTAGAACTCCGGGTCCGGATGCCAGCTTTCCGGACCGTGCGAAACCATGAAGGTCGTGGCCGCCACCGGCGCGCCGATCGCCCCCTCGTCGATCAGCTTCCGCACCGTCTGCAGGCCGCCGCCCAGAAACGTGTCGGGCGCACAGCCCACGCGCAGCTTCTTCCGCCGCGCCAAGTCGAGGATCCGCTGCCCGTCCGCCCGCTCAATGGCCAGCGGCTTTTCGTTGTACACCGACTTGCCGGATTCCAGCGCCGCCAGCGCCACCGCCGCGTGCGCCCCCGGCACCGTCAGGTTCAGCACCGCCTCGATTTCCAGATCGGCCAGCAGCTCCTCGGTCGCGCAAGCCCGCGGAATGCCGAATTCCGCCGCCTTGGCCCGCGCCCGCTCCGGCTGGAGATCGGCACACGCGACGACCTGGAGCACCGGGAACGCCGCTGCGTTTTGCAGGTAAATGCCGCTGATGTGCCCGCAGCCGACGACGCCGACCTTCACCGGGAATTCCGACACGCGTCACTCCCTCACGTCCGCTACCGGCTGGCCCACAGCATACTCCGCTGCACGATCGCGCGCGCCTCGGGCACGTCAAAATCCTTATACGTATGCCCGAACGACGCGTACGCGACCCGGCCCCGCCCCCAGGCCCGCGTCCACACCGCGGGCATCACCACGCCCCCCGCGAACGTCGTCGTCGCCAGCACGTGGTTCGCCGGGTCCACGTGCATGTAGTACTGCTCCGAATCCCGCAGCGCAAAGTCGGCCAGCCCGCGCGTGATCGCGTGCTCGCGGTCCACGATGTGCACGTCGTACGCCGGCCGGATGTCCCCGGGGTGCGCCACGAACTGCCCGCCGGTCATCCATTGGTACGTCGTACTGTTGCGGAACGAGTCCCCCATCGTGCCGTGCCAGCCCGCCAGCCCGGCCCCCGCCGCGACCGCGCCGCACAGCCCCTGCTCCTGCTCCGGGCTCAGTTGCCCCATCGTCCACACCGGCACGATTAGGTGCAGTCCGTGCAGCTTGCCCGCGTCGGCGAAAACCTCCAGACGCTCCGCGACCTCGACCCCGTAGCCCTGCGTCTCCAGCCACGCCGCGAAAACCTGCGCGCTCTGCTGCGGCGTGTGCCCGTCCCAGCCACCCCACACGAAAAGCGCTCGCTTCACGTTATTCTCCTGTACGCGCCCCCTGGTCGGTGCTGCCAGGCCGGCGGGCGCGCACCACGCCGCCCGGCCGTCACGGGGTCGTGAACTCCGGCAGGTGCATCGGCTGCCCGCTCGAAATGTGCTCGATCATCTGGAAGATCGCCGGGCGGAACAGGGCGTCCCGTCGCGCCTCCGGGTAACCCAGATGANNACCCCCTGCCGATGGCAGTCCGAGCAGTGCAGCGCCTGTTCGCGCTTGAGCGGATGCACCCGCACCAGCAGCGCAGCCCGGTCGGTCGGGTTCAGCGTGCTCCCGCGCTCCAGCCACTCCTTCACCGCCGCCGCCGTCCCCGGGAACCCCAGGACCGGCTTCTTCGTCTGCGGATCATAGAGCGCGAGCTTCGCGCCGTACTCGCCGCGAAAATACTCCGGCAACGTCGTGCGCACCGTCCCCACCAGCTCCTGGAAAGCCTCGCTTTCGACGCGCACCGCGGCGACACGGGCCGCCAGGTCGCGCAGCGCCGGCGCGCCGTCCGCTGCTTCCGCCGCCTCACGCAGCAGCGCCGCCAGCCGCGCCTGGTCCGCGCCCGTCGGGTGCGCAAGCCGTTGCCGCTCCTCGGCCCCAGTCACGAATTCGTAGGCGCGGAGCCCGGCCGGCGGTCCGCACGGCTTGCCGTTCGCCAGGCTGTACCACGCCACCGGCAGCGGCGTGTCCGCCGACTGGATATGACATACGCTGCAGTGCACGCTGGTCGCGTGCATGTTCAAAAACGCCCGGACCTCCTTGCGCCGCGCGTGCGGTAACGCCAGGTGACAGCCGCTGCGCGTGCAATCGTTGAAGCGGTCCGGCTCAATCCAACCCTCGAACCGGTGATAGTGCGCCAGCGGCGACCGCGCATTCTCCGTCGCCTCGAGCGCCGCCCACTGCTCCCGCCGCTCCCGCAGCACCTCTTCCCCCAGCCGGGTGGGAAGCTGCATGACCTGCGGCGGCGCGGCGATGGGCCGAATCAGGGAACGGAACAGGTAGCGCACCGCGAGAAACGTCAGCCACACGATGACTACGATCAGCACGGCGGCATACGCCCGCCGCATGATCGAAAAAACCACCGCGCCACTGAGCGCCAGGGCGCGCCTCGGCCGGGGCTGGGCTGTGGATTCAGGCATGTCCGGCCTCCGTGGCCGCGCCCGGCCCCACCATCCCCAGTTCGCCCGCCACCTGCACAACCAGCTCGCTGTGTCCCTCCACCAACTCCGCCAGCGGCGTCTGCCCGGTCAGGGTGGCCGGCGACAGCGGGAACACGTTGGGCGACAGGATGACGTTCACGATGTGCAGAATCCCCACGTGGATGATAGCGAGAAACGCCTCGTAGGTGTGCGCAATCAGCGCCAGGTTGGTCCAACGGCCGCTGAGGAAATGCGAGCTGAAGCTCGCGCCCCACAACAGCAGACCCGTCAGCCCCAGCACCACGGTGCCCCAGAACACGCCGATGTACTCGAACTTGTCCTTCGCGCTGAATCGCCCGAACGTCGGCGGGTCCCGCCGGAGAAACGCCAGATACGCCAGCAGTTGCAGGGCCTTGAGCCCATCGCGCCAGTCCATCCACATCGGCAGCGCCGTGATCGTGGCGATCAGCCCACGCCGTCGTCCGCCAGGCTGGCCGCCCGGCCGCCGCCCGAACGCGGTCCACGCCACGTACGTCAGGTGCACGAGCAGCCCCACGATCAGGCCCAGCCCCACCCAATGGTGCACCGTGCGGGCCACGTGCAGACCGCCAAACCAGCCGATGACCGTCGCGGCCCACGCGCGGTCCGCGAACTTCATCGGAAAGCCCGTCAGGGCCAGCACTGAGAACAGCACCACCAGCACCCAGTGCTGCACGCGCTGGCTCCGCGTGAAA
>PMMM01000018.1 GCA_003162245.1 Phycisphaerales bacterium | reverse complement strand
TGCCGAGAATGCGGTTGCCCTGCGATACACGCCGCCCGCGCGGCGTTCCGCTTGCACGCTATAATCCATCTGCGTATATTCAACGGTTCTTGATCGTTGAGCGCGCTGAGCCGGGCTGTGCCGCCGGCGCCACGCATCGTCGGCGGCCCGACCAGCCGCGGAGGAGTTTGATGTCTGCTTCAGCCCAGCACCCTACGCATCCGGAAACGCTCTCCGAACACGTTCAGGATGCGACGGGCGAATCGGTTTTCAACTGCTATCAGTGCGGCAAATGCACGGCCGGCTGCCCGCTGGCCGCCGAGATGGACTTCGCCCCAAACCAGATCCTGCGATTGCTCCAGCTCGGGCTGCCCGGGATGGAGGAAGAGGTCCTCAAGTCGCTGTCGATCTGGCTGTGCCTGACGTGCGAGACGTGCGCCGCCCGCTGCCCGCAGGAAGTCGAGCTGCCGAAGATCATGGACTACTTGCGGCAGCAGTCGCTGAAGCGCGGGCTGGTGCACCCGAAAGCGCGCGATATTCTCGCTTTTCACCAGGCGTTCCTGGACTCGATTCGCAAGAATGGCCGCTTGCACGAGGTCGGGCTGATTTCGGCCTATAAATTACGCACATTCCACCTCCTGCAAGACGTGCTCGTCGCCCCAAAGCTGCTCGCACGCGGCAAGCTCAGCCTCCTGCCCCACGGTATCGCCGGTAAGGCCGACGTCGCACGCATCTTCGCGAAGTGTGCGGCGGCCGACGCGGAAGCGGGCCGGCATGAACCCCAGACGGACAAGGCGGAACAGCCATGAAGGTCGGCTTCTTTCCCGGTTGCTCGCTCGAGGGCTCAGCACGCGAGTACAACGAGTCGCTCCAGGCCATCGCCCCGGTGCTGGGCTTCGAGCTCTCCGAGGTCCCGGACTGGAACTGCTGCGGCGCGACCGCGGCCCACACGCTGAACCACAAGCTCGCGTTGGCGCTGCCCGCCCGCATCCTCGCCTTGGCCGAGAAGGCCGGGCTCACTGAATTGCTCGTACCTTGCTCGGCATGCTATACGCGGCTGGCCGCGACGCGCGACGAGCTGATCCACGACGAAGCCCTGCGACGCGATATCTCGTCGATCATCGAGTTGCCGGTCACCGGCCGCACCAAGGTGCTCAACGTGCTCGACGTGCTGGCCGCCTGTGCGAGCGACGGCCTCAAGGACAAGGTCCGCAAGCCGTTCGCCCACAAGGTCGCCTGCTACTACGGCTGCTATCTGACGCGGCCGGAGAAGCTGGCAAGCTGCAAACGCGCCGAAGACCCGCAGGAAATGGACGACATTCTGCGGCTCGTCGGGGCCGAGCCCGTCGACTGGGCCTTTAAGGTCGAGTGCTGCGGCGCGGGACTGTCCGTGTCGCGGACCGGCAGCGTCGCTGAGCTGTCCGGACGCATCGTCGCCGACGCCGCCGACCGCGGCGCCGAGGNNGATCATCGTTGCCTGCCCGATGTGCCATACGAATCTAGACCTGCGGCGGGACGCGATTACCGAAAAGCGTCAAACGCCGTACTCCATTCCCGTGCTTTATGTCAGTCAGGCGATCGGGTTGGCGCTGGGCCTGAGCCCGCGCAGCCTCGGACTGCATCGGCATCACGTGCCCGTGCGGCTGCCGGAACGTCCGGCCCCCAGCCCTGAGCCCGCCCTGCAACCTAGCGGACCGAAGGAAGACTGATTATGCCGCGCATCGGTGTATTCATCTGTCANNACTACAAGTACATGTGCTCGGACCCCGGGCAGAACCTCATCAAAGAGGCGATCAAAGAGAAGAAGCTGACCGGCGTGGTCGTGGCGGCCTGCTCGCCGCGGATGCACGAGCCGACTTTCCGCCGGGCGTGTGCCGAGTCGGGGCTCAATCCGTTTCTGTGCGAGATGGCGAACCTGCGCGAGCATTGCTCGTGGGTGCACGAGAAGGGTGAGGCGACTACCGAAAAGGCGACCGACCTCGTCCGCATCATGGTGGAGAAGGTCAAGCGCAACCGGCCGCTGTATCCGATCAGCGTGCCGGTCACGAAGACCGCGCTGGTGCTCGGCGGCGGCATCGCGGGGATTCAGGCCGCATTGGACATCGCCAATGCCGGTCACAAGGTCGTCATGGTCGAGCGCGAGGCGTCGATCGGCGGCCACATGGCCCAGCTCTCGGAGACGTTCCCGACGCTGGACTGCTCGCAGTGCATTCTGACGCCCCGGATGGTCGAGGTGGCCCAACACCCGAACATCACACTCTATACCTATTCCGAATTGGAGAGCCTCGAGGGCTTCATCGGCAACTTCAAGGCCGTGATCCGCAAGAAGGCCCGCAGCATCGACGAAACCACCTGCACCGGCTGCGGCGCGTGCATTCAGAAGTGCCCGACCAAGAAGATCCCCAGCGAATTCAACGCCCAGCTTGGCATGCGCACGGCGATTTACGTGCCGTTCCCCCAGGCCGTCCCAAACAAGCCGGTGATCGACCGGAAGAACTGCACGTTCTTCAAGAACGGCCGCTGCAAGCTGTGCGAGCGCGTCTGCCCGGCCAAAGCCCTCCGCTACGACCAGGAAGACATGCTCGTCGAGCTCAATGTCGGCGCGGTCGTTGCCGCGACGGGGTACCAGGTCAAAGATACCGACTTCTTCCCCGAGTACGGCTACGGGGCGCACAAGGACATCCTCACCGGACTGCAATTCGAGCGCCTGGCGTCCGCATCCGGCCCCACGCAGGGCGTCATCAAGCGCCCGTCGGACGGTCAAATCCCGGAAACTGTGGTGTTCGTGGCCTGTGCCGGCTCGCGCGATCCCGCGAAGGGCATCAATTACTGCTCCAAGATCTGCTGCATNNGCTGCATGTACACCGCCAAGCACGCGATGCTGTATCGCCACAAAGTACACAGCGGCAAGGCCTACATCTTCTATATGGACATCCGCGCCGGCGGAAAGATGTACGAGGAGTTCGTGCGCCGCGCGATCGAGGAAGACCACGTCAACTATGTGCGCGGCCGCGTGTCGCGAATCTACAAAAAGAACGGCAAGCTGATCGTCAAGGGGGTAGACACGCTACTGAATTCGCGGCCGGTGGAGATCGAAGCGGACATGGTCGTCCTGGCCACCGCGATGGTCGCGCAGCCCGACGCCGAGGCGCTGGCCCAGAAGATGAAGGTCAGCTACGACGAGAACAAGTTCCTGTCTGAGGCGCATCCCAAGCTGCGCCCCGTCGAGATGAACACCGCCGGCATCTTCGTGGCCGGGGCCTGCCAGGCGCCGAAGGACATCCCCGAGGCGGTCGCGCAGGCGTCGGGGGCCGCGAGCAAGGTGATCGGCCTGTTTTCCAAGGACGAGCTATCGCGCGAGCCGGTCGTCGCGGTCGTAAGTCGCATGGGCCCGCCGGACTTCTCCACTTGCATCGGCTGCTTCCTGTGCGAGTCGGCGTGCCCGTACCAGGCGATCGAGCGCGAGGAGATCAAGGCCCGCGATGGCCGGCTGATCAAGACGGTCGCGAAGGTGAACCAGGGCGTCTGTCAGGGCTGCGGCACGTGCGTGGCCCTCTGCCGCTCGAAGTCTATAGATTTGCAGGGCTTCACGAACGAGCAGGTATTCGCAGAGCTCGTGACCCTGTGAATTGAGATCCGGAGTCGCAGATGGCGGAGTTTGAACCGAAGGTCGTCGCGTTCGTGTGCAACTGGTGCACCTACGCCGGCGCCGATCTGACCGGCACGAGCCGGATCAAGTACTCGCCCAACGTGCGCATGATCCGGCTGCCCTGTACGGGGCGGATCGACTTCATGCTGCTCTTGCAGGCGTTCGGGCAGGGCGCCGATGGCGTGATCGTGTCCGGCTGCCACCCCGGCGATTGCCACTACACCGCCGGCAACTTCCACGCCCGCCGCCGCTGGATTCTGTTCCGCCGGCTGATCGAGTTCATGGGTATAGACTTGCGGCGCGTGCATTTCGCGTGGGTGTCGGCTGCGGAAGGCGCGAAATGGGCCGAGCTGGTGACGAACGTCGTCGACGAAGTCCGCAAGCTGGGGCCGTACCAGTCGTTCCCGAAGCGGTTGGACGGCCAGCCCAAGCCGGTTGAGGTTGCCTGATGGAAGCACTACAAAAGAAAGCCCGCGCACTGCTCGAAGCCGGGACCGTCAAGGTCGTCATCGGCTACACCGCCGGCACCGACGTTGAGCGGGCCCGTGCGTTTTTCGCCCGCAACGCCGAGCAGACGCAGCAACTGATCTTCGATGCTCGCTGCTGCCAGAACCTGGCGACGTACCTGATGAAGCCCGAAGTCAAAGCCCTCGGCAAGGCGGCTTTGGTGTGCGTGCCCGGTGCGCTGCGGACGCTGATGCAGTACGCCGTCGAGAACCAGCTCGCCGATGAAACTGTGCTCGCGCTGGCGGTCACGGATGCCGGCGAGGTCGTCGAGCTGCCGAAGTTCGCCGCCGTTGAGGAATACCTGGCGAAAATGCCGCGCGGCCTGACACCCGAGCAGCAGCAGGAGCTGGACCGCATCGACAAGCTCCCGCTCGAGGAGCGCTGGGCCTTCTGGGCCGCAGAGCTCGCCCGTTGCGTCAAATGCTACGCGTGCCGGGCGGCGTGCCCGTTGTGCTACTGCTCCCGCTGCATCACGGACGTGAACCAGCCGCAGTGGGTGCCGGTCGCGTCCGATCCGCTCGGCAACCTGGAATGGAACGTCGTGCGGGCGATGCACCTCGCGGGCCGTTGTGTGGATTGCGGCTCGTGTGCGGACGCGTGCCCCGAGGGCATCCGCATTGACCTCTTGAATCACGTGCTGGCCCGCGAGGCTTCGGCCCACTTCGGTGCCGAGCCGGGCTACAGCACCCGCAAAGACTATGCCCTCTCCGCGTACAAGCCGGACGACAAGGAAGAGTTCATTCGGTGACATTCATGGGCGAACAGCGAATACTACAGAAGGCATCTCTCGGCGAACTCTTCGCGAAGCTCATCGCCGGCGGCCAGCGCATTCTGGCGCCGGTCAAGAGCGACGACCGCGTCGAATTCGCCGCAGTCAAGACGCCGGACCAGATCGCCGGCGACTACATCCAGACGACCACGTCGGCCAAGACCGCCGTCTTCCCGCGCTACGAGACGATGCTGCGTTTTCGCCTCAAGGGCAAAGACGTGGACGTCGATGAGCTGACGCCTGAGGCCAAGCCGACGGTGCTGTTCGGCGTACACCCCTGCGACGCGGCCAGCTTCGCCACGCTCAAGGCGGTGTTCACGTGGGATAGCGCGGACGCCTACGTCGAGCCGAAACTCGAAAAGACCACGATCATTGGCCTGAGCTGCACAAAGGGGGACGCGTATTGCTTCTGTACTTCGGTCGGCGGCGGGCCGGGCGATACGCGCGGCAGCGACATCCTGCTGACGCCGATAGACGCGACGAAGTACCTGGCGGAAATCCTGACCGACAAAGGCCGGGCGATCGTGGCCGCGGCCCCGCAGCTCTTCACGCCCGCCAATGGTGAGGCGAAAGAGCCAGTTCTCGCGAAGATCGCCCCGCGCTTCGCCGCGGACAAGCTCGCCCAGAAGCTGTCGGCGCTCTTCGGAAAGACCGACGTCTGGCTGAACCAGTCGCTGCGCTGCATCGGCTGCGGCGCGTGCGCCTATGCCTGCCCGACGTGCACCTGCTTCGACATTCAGGACGAGCGGCAGCGCTACGGCGGCGTGCGGATGCGCTGCTGGGACGCGTGCGGCTTCGGCATGTTCACGCTGCACGCCTCCGGGCACAACCCGCGCGCCAAGCAAAGCGAGCGCTGGCGGCAGCGCATCATGCACAAGTTCTCGTACCAGCCCGAGCGGCTCAAGGTCCTGGGCTGCGTCGGCTGCGGCCGCTGCTCGCGGGCGTGCCCGACCGACATGAACCTCGGCGAGCACATGCAGTCGCTGGCGGAGACCACCGTATGACGACCGCGAATCTCTATACCCCGTACCGCATGAAGATCGCCAAAGTGGTCGAGGAAGCCCCCGGCGTGCGGACTTTCCGGCTCGAATTCGCCGACCCGGCCCAGGCCGAGCGGTTTGACTTCAAAGCCGGCCAGTTCGGCGAGTACTCTGTGTATGGCGAAGGCGAGTCTACATTTTGCATCGCCTCGTCGCCGACCCGCAAAGGGTACATCGAGTGCACGTTCCGCCAGATGGGCCGCGTGACGACCGCACTGGCCGACCGCGACGAGGGTGACATCGTCGGCTTCCGCGGCCCCTACGGGAACATCTTCCCGATCGAGCAGTGGCACGGTAAGAACCTGCTGTTCATCGCCGGCGGCATCGCGTTGCCGCCGATGCGGTGCGTCATCTGGAACTGCCTCGACCTGCGCGACAAGTACAAAGACATCAGCATTATCTACGGCGCCCGCACCGTAGCCGACCTCGTCTACAAGCAAGAGCTGGCCGAGTGGGGCGGCCGCAAGGACGTGAAGCTCTGGACCACCGTCGATCCCGGCGGCCAGACGCCGGAGTGGAAGGGGCAGGTCGGCTTCGTCCCGACGATTCTGGAACAGGTCGCGCCCACGGCAGCGAACACGATCGCCATCGTCTGCGGCCCGCCGATCATGATCAAGCTCACCATGCCGGTGCTCGCGAAGCTCGGCTTCAAGCCGGACGCGATTTACACGACGCTGGAGAACCGCATGAAGTGCGGCGTCGGAAAATGCGGGCGGTGCAACGTGGGCAAGGTCTACGTCTGCAAGGACGGCCCGGTCTTCACGCTCGCCCAGCTCAACGAGCTGCCGGCGGAGTATTAGACCGCGTATCAAAACGAATGGCGCGGGCCTCCGTGCCCATGTCGGGCGGGTCAAGTTCGCCGACGTCGATCCGTTCGAGGCGCTGCTTGGAAGGACGTGTCCGTAAGAGCGTCTGGCGGAAGCATCTGGGCAGGCCGGAGCGGTTGCAGAAAAGGTCCGACGTCGCTTGGGACGGCCAGTCATAGTGTGCCGGGATTGTCCTGCCCGGGGGTAATGTACCACCATTGGAACCGCCGAAACGTCGACCCGGGGCGGCAGGGATTGCGCACCCGCGGCGTTCTCGCGAGCGGCGGCGCGCAAATTTCATCCGCCAGCCGAAGCACGGACCGTATAATGACAGTACGGCGCCAGAGGCGCCGGACGGCGGATGCGCCGGGCACGCCCTTTCGCTGTTGTTCTCGGTGCGCCGCGCAAGGCGGCCAGTGGCGAGCACGCTGTCAGCAAGGAAACCGATGTTACGTACGGCTTTGTTTGCGCTCGCAGCGGCGGCGCTGCTGGCGACGACTCGTGCGGCGAGCTTCGCCGCTGAATCCGAATCCGGCGACAACGAATGGCGGCGACTCGGCGCTCCGGACGTGTCGCCCTTCGTCCATGAACCCAGAACGCACGAGCCACCGGCCGCGCTGCGCGAGCGGGTCACATCGCCGCGCCTGTCGCGCGACCGACTGACGCGCAGCGGCTACACGAGCGTGCAGGTCAACGTCGATGCCAATGGCGACAACATCGTCGGCGACGCGGCCAACGAGCCGAGCATTGCGATCTCGCCCATCAATCCGAACTGGATCGCGATCGGCTGGCGGCAGTTTGACAGCGTCACCTCCGACTTTCGCCAGGCCGGCCGGGCCTACAGCCGCGACGGCGGGCAGACCTGGACGTTCCCGGGCGTGCTCGACCCGGGCGTTTTTCGCAGCGATCCGGTACTGGCTGCGGACCCGAACGGCAACTTCTACTACTGCAGCCTGGACACCAACTTCCACTGCTGGTTGTTCAAGTCCGTCGACAGCGGCATGAATTGGTCGGCGCCGGTAGCCATGTTCGGGGGCGACAAGCAGTGGTTCACGATCGACCGCACGACCAGCACCGGACGCGGCAACATCTATGCCTCCTGGAGCCAGGGCAGCGAGTTCGCGAACACGCCGTTCACACGTTCCCGCAACGGCGGCCAGACTTTCGACGGCCCATATGTCATGTCCCAGACCGTTTTCGGGACGATGACGGTCGACCCGAACGGCACGGTGTACGTCGCCGGCGTCAACTCGCCGTCCTTTTTGAATCCGAACACGCGCATCGCCCGCTCGCTTAACGCGAAGTCGACCGGTACGCCCACGTTCACCACTCGCAACGTGCCCTTGGGCGGCAGCCTGGTCGGGTCGCTCGGCCCGAACCCAGTCGGCCTCCTCGGGCAAATGTGGATTGCCGCCGACCTCTCCACCGGGCCAACCCGCGGCTACCTGTATGCGCTCTGCTCCATTCAGCCGAGCAGCGGCAGCGATCCGCTGGACGTCAAGTTCGCGCGCAGCACCGACGGCGGCACAACGTGGAGCACCGCCGTGCGTGTCAACGACGACCCGACCGGGACAAACGCGTGGCAGTGGTTCGGCACGCTCTCGGTCGCGCCTAACGGGCGGATCGACGTGGTCTGGAACGACACCCGCAACGATCCGCGCTCCCCTTCGGTTCCGACGTATTCCGAGCTGTACTACGCCTACTCGACGAACGCCGGCCAGACCTGGTCGCGAAACATGCCGATCAGTCCCCCCTGGAACCACTTCCTCGGCTATCCCGTGCAGCAGAAGATCGGCGACTACTACCACATGATCTCCGACAACGCCGCCGCCAACCTGGCGTACGCCGCCACGTTCAACAGTGAGCAGGACGTCTACTTTGTGCGCATCGGCGACTGCAACCACAATGGCGTGCACGACGGAACCGACATCGCCAACGGCACCAGCACGGACCTCGACAGCAACGGCGTACCGGACGAGTGCGAGGACTGCGATCACGACGGCGTCGCCGACCCCCTGGAGATCGTCAACGGCACACACCCCGACTGCAACCACAACTGGGTGCCCGACGTGTGCGACATCGCGGCCGGTACTAGTCAGGACTGCAACAGCAACGGCGTCCCGGACGAGTGCGACATCGCCAGCGGCTTCAGCGCGGACTGCAACAGCAACGGCATCCCCGACGAGTGTGAGTTGGCCGACGGCACGGCCCACGACTGCAACAGGAACGGCATCCTCGACGAGTGCGACATCGCCGCCGGCAGGAGCGCCGACTGCAATTCCAACGGCATTCCCGACGAGTGCGAGCTGGCCGACGGCACCGCCCACGACTGCAACAGCAACGGGGTCCTGGACGTGTGCGACATCGCGAACGGCACGAGCGCCGACTGCAACTCCAACGGCGTGCT
>PMMM01000003.1 GCA_003162245.1 Phycisphaerales bacterium | reverse complement strand
TAAGCGGAATGCGTATTAGACGGATTCAATCGCGGTTTCTGCGCCCGACTTGGAGCAAATGGGCCGGCGGTCGGGACGTGCGGGGGGGAACACGTGCGCCGACTCAGCCGGCCCGGAGTTCGGAGGTCTTGTTCGATATCGGCTAGAACGACGCGACAGCCAAGCTGATACCCGTTCCGGCCGTCGTTTGCCCCGATTGGACCTCGTGTCGGTTACAGTATGGCGGTCACCGGGCGGTCGTGCTCTTCGCGGCGCCAGCCGCTACTCCTTCTTTTCGTGCTTGCCGCTTTGCTCTTCGACCTTCAGTACCTTGCCGGTGACGACATCGAGTGTGACCTTCTTGACCTTTTCACTCTGTAGCAGCACGACCTCGTAGGTCACGCCACCTTTCTCCATCTCCAACTCGGCCTTGAGAACCTGGCCGTCTTTCACTTCCTTCGCGGCGAACTCCAGCGCCTGGGGGAACGAGATCTTGACGGTGCCCAGCGCCACCTTTGACTCGGCCAGCTCGTCGGCTTCTTCCTTGTCCAGCGCCACCTTCTCCTGCTTCAGGAGCTTGCCGCCGACCGCATCGATCGTCGCTTTGAGCACCTGGCCCTCCTTCAGCAACTCGACGTCATAGACCGGCTTCTCGGCCGTACCGCCGAGGGTGATTTCGAGCACCTGGGCTCCGGGCACCTCCTTGCCGGCGGTCTCCAGCGCCTGCGCAAAAGTGACCTTCGCCGCGGCTAAAGTGGCCTTCGTGTGCCCGAGGTGCTCGCGATGCTGGTCCTTGCCCGCGTGCTCTTCGCCCTCTTCCTTTTCGTGCTTGGCCTGCCTTTCTTCCAGCTTCAGCACCTTGCCAGTGGCGGCATCCAGGGCGGCTTTCATGACCTTGTCGCCCTGCAGCAGCGCCACGTCGTACGTCGGCTTGCCGTCCTTCATCTCCAGCTCGATCTTGAAGGCCTTTCCGTCCTTCACCTCCTTGGCGGCGGTTTCGAGCGCCTGGGCGAAGGTCACTTTGGCGGCGGCGACGGCCTGCTTCGCTTCCGCCAGTTCCTTCTCCTCTTCCGGATCCGGTTTTTCGTCCTTGACGCCCAGCACCTTTCCGCTCGCTGCGTCAACCTCTACCTCCTTGACCGCTTCTCCGCTCAACACGACCACCTCGTAGAACGCAGCGTCCTTTTCGGCTTCCAGGCCGGCTTCGATCACCTTGCCGCCGGCGACCTCCTTCTGCGCCGAGTCGATCGCCTGCGCCAACGTGACTTTGGCGGCCCCGATGGCCTTCTTGATATCCTGCTGACCTTTGTGCTCCTGCGCCTCGAGCAGCGTAGCCATCGCGGCCAACGTGAGCCCTGCCAAGACCCTTAGTGCCGTACCCGTTGTCATACTCGTTCTCCGCGTGCGGGAAATGCTTGCGGTCCGGCGGAACACCGCACTCGATTCCGCCGCTGCTGGTTGTGGGACTCCGATGGGGCACGATTATCCCGCGCCGCTGCCCAGCATACACGCTCGGCAGTCTGACATTATTCTGACACTTGTGTCAGAATCGGCCGGAGGGCGGGCGCGGGCGATGGCCAGACGGCGGTGGCGATGAGCACCACGTTCTTGATCTCAGCGGCGATCACGGTGCGAGGCACGAGAAACACTCGGAGAAAGAACGCGACAACGGCGATGACGCCCATCACCAAGTCTCAGTTTGGGTTCTGTGAGGCGGAATCGTAGCCGATCGGGCAGCGAAAGGCGAAGTGCGTAAGTCCTTGTGCCGCAACGCGGACGGAGTTTTTGGGACGGACAGCCTGCCGCACCAGCGCGCGGTCATCCACGAGCAGCACCCGAATCTGTCCACTCACTTTTGGACCTCCGTGGGCCAGGCCGGCGTCAGCATGTGGCCGGCCAGCTTCGCCAGCTCCGTCACCCGGAACGGCTTGCGTAGCAGCACGGTGTGCTCGTCAAGACCCTCCTCCAGGCCCGCTTCGACCTTGCCCGTAATCAGGATGGCCGGCGTCTGGGAGCCCGCGGCCCGAATGTCCCGCAAACACGCCCGCCCGCTGCGTTTCGGCAGATCGATGTCGAAGATGAGGAGCCGCAGCCGGCCCGACGCTTCGGAGAACCGCTGCTGCAGTTCCTCCCCGTCGACCGCCTCAACCACCTCGTACCCGGTGGCCTCCAAAGTAGTCGCGACTACGCGCCGCACGTGCTCCTGGTCCTCCGCCAGCAGAACCACCGCTCGCCGCCCCGATGCAACGGCGACCGGCGCTGCGGCCGGCACGTCCGCAGACACCGGCGCCACCGCCGGCAGCAGGACCGTCATGGTCGTACTGCGCCCCGGTTCCGAATCGACCTCAATCCTCCCTCCATGGTCCCGAACGATGCCGTGCACGATCGCGAGGCCCAGGCCGGCGCCTTGGCCGCGGACCTTCGTCGTGAAGAAGGGCTCGAAAATCCGGGCGCACACTCCTGGCGGGATGCCCACGCCGTTGTCACGCACGGTAATGCGCGCCAAGCGCGACGGCGTCACGTGCGCCGAATCCAATGTGTCCTGCACCTCGGAGAGCGCGATGTCCAGTTGGCCCCCCTCTGGCATGGCATCGCGCGCGTTGAGCGCAAGATTCATGAGCACCTGCTGGATTTGCGTAGAATCGGCACACACCGCCAGACTCATGTCCGGCGGCACGTCTGCCACGAGCTCGATGCTCGCCGGCAGCATGTGCCGCAGCATGCGGATCGCCTCGGTGAGGACCGGGCCCAAGGCAACGGGTTTCTTGGTGGGCGAGGTCCGTCCGCTGAACGTCAACAGGCCGCGCGACATGCCCGCGGCCTGTGTGGCCGCCTGTTCGAGCCCGTCCAGGCTCGCGTGCGCCGCATGCCCGGCCGGGAACTGGCGGCGGGCCAGGTCGACGTAGCCGAGGATGGCCGTCAGAGTGTTGTTGAGATCGTGCGCCACGCCGGCCGCCAGCTGGCCGACCGCTTCCATCTTCTGAGCCTGGCGCAGCTGCTCCTCGCTGGCCCGCAGCGACTCCTCCGCCTGTTTGCGCTCGGTGATGTCGGCGCCGACTGCAAGCAACCCGACTATGTTGCCGTCCGCATCTTTGAGCGTCTTATCGTGCCACTCTACGAGGATCTCGCGCCCATCCTTGGCGATGATTGTGTTCACATTGCCGCATGTCTGGATGTCGTTGATCGCGTTCCTGAAAACGGTCCTGATTGCATCGCGATCCCGGGAGGGAAGAAGGGTTGAAAACCAGTCCTTTCCTTTGACCTCTTCCAAGCGGTAGCCTGATAGGGCCTCCATAAAGGAGTTGAAGCGGACAATGCGCCCAGCAGTATCTAACAGCAAAATGATGATTTGAGCCGTTTCTACGAGCTTATTGGCAAAGTCTCGCTCGCTTCGCAGCGCCTCCCCCGCCTGCTTGCGGTCGGTGATATCGATGTGTGAGCCGAGCATCCGACACGGCGTGCCCTGCTCATCCAGCATAACGGCGGCTCTCGCGAGGATCCACCGGTACGAGCCGTCCTTATGGCGGAAACGAAATTCAACCTCGTAGTCCGGCCGGGGCTTTTCAATGTCAGCTCGCACCGCGGCGAGCGTCCGGTCCAGATCGTCCGGATGAACGCGGCTCTGCCATTCCTCGAAGCGATTGGAGATTTCATGATCCTCGTAACCGATCTGGCTCTTCCAGATCGGCGAGTAGTAGACCTCGTTGGTGCGCAGGTCCCAGTCCCAGAGACCCGTGTTGGAGCTGGACGTGGCCAGTCGCAACCGGGCTTCACTCTTGCGCAGTGCCTGTTCCCGCTGCTTGCGCACGGTGATGTCGCGGATGTTGCACTGGATCACCGGCTGGTGGTCCACCTCATAGAGGTTGCTGACGAACTCCACGTCGAGCCGCCGCCCATCGGCGGTCTCCAGCGGCAAGTCTTCGTAGCGTACATATTCCTTCTGCCACAATTCCACGAACTTGGCCTGGTTCGCCGCGATGTCCTTAAAGAACCCCAGCTCCCACAAGGTCTTGCCCTGAACCTGCTCGCGCGAGAACCCCAGCAGGTCAGCCAGAAACGGGTTCACGTCGATGATGATCCCCGTATCGGCCGCAAGGATCAGAATGCCGTCCTTCGCCGCCTCAAAGAGCCGCCGATAGCGGATCTCCGACGCGTTCAGCGCCTGCTGCGCCGCCCGCGCCGCCGTCTGATCGCGGAAGACCAGCACCACGCCGGTGATGTGGCCTTCGGCATCGCGGATGGGGGTGCCAGCGTCGGCGATCGGGCGTTCCGTGCCGTCTCGGGCGATGAGCAGCGTGTGGTTGGCAAGTCCCACCACGAGGCCTTCGCCCAGGACGCGCAACACGGGATTCTCCACCACCTGACGGGTCTCCTCGTTGATGATGTGGAAGACCTGCTCCAGGGTCCGGCCCGTCGCTTCGGCCTGGCGCCAGCCGGTGAGCACCTCGGCCGCTGGGTTCAGCAACTCGACCCGCCCCTGGGCGTCCGTGACAATCACCGCGTCGTCAACGCTCATCAGCGTTGTGCGGTAGCGCTCCTCGCTCGCGCGCAACGCCATCTCCGCCAGCACCTGGGCCCGGTAGTGCGTTTTTTCATTGCGCTGCCAGATTAGGGCCACCACGACAACCGCACCTACCGCGAGCAGCACGATCAGTGTCAGGATGAGCACCGAGAGAAAACGCCAAACCGCGAAGACCTCGTCCGTATCTACCTTGGCGACCAGGAACCACGGTGAATCGGGGACGGCTTTCAGGGCCGACAACACTTCGACGCCGCGGTAGTCGCGCCCTCGCAGCACCCCTTCACGGCCGAGCACCGCCTGGACCGCCGGCATGTCTGTCCGGCTCAGGGGGATGCGCAGCGTGAGCGCCGTAGCCTTCTCGTGGCGCAAGTTGTTCAGGAACAGCGCGTCCTCGCCGTCCCGCCGCACGAGCAGGGTTTCGGCGCTGCCGCTGGGCGTGGGCCAGGACTCGATTAGGGGGTAGAGAAACTGCCGGGCATCGACCTGAAGGATGGCCGCGCCGACCGGCTCGGCTGCGGCGTTCGCGGTGGTTACGAGAGGCGCGACGGCGTCCAAATGCGGCGGCCCGCCAGCGGAGCCGTCACGGAGGTCGGTCAGCACCGGTTGCCGCGCGCGCCAGGCTGTCGCCAGCATCTGCGCCTCATCCGCGTGGAGCGGGCCGGGATTGCCGCTGAGGCTCAAACGCACCTGTCCCGCGGCGTCCACCAGCAACACGTCTTGATAGTGGTAGTGCTCCTGCACCGAGCGGAAGCGTGTGAGCATGTGCTGAGTATCTTCGGCCTCAGGCGACGCCATCCAGCGCGCCACCTCTTCGGCGAAAAACGGGCTTTCCATGAGCACGGCGGCATCGCCCAGGCGTTCGGCCCGCCAACCGGCGATCTGATTCGCCTTCAGCCGCGCAATGGCCAGGAGTTCAGCCTCGGCGCGCTGCCGCTGCTCCTGCTCCCGCGCGCGGTAGAACGCGACGCCTCCGACCAGCAGGATTACTACCGCCAGTCCGAACACCATCGCGAGCCAGCGGGGAAATGTATGCTTCCGCATCATGACACCTCCGCGGTGCCGTGCCCTCCACACGGCACGCCACCAATTGACGTGCGTCAGGCCATCGCCGCGGTCGGATGCCGCCAGTCCCGCACGAGTCAGCGTTGAAAGATCTTGCCCTTGGGCGGACGCAATCCACCGTCCGGCGTGGAGGTGGGGCACATACTCGCCGCTGACCCCGCGCAGTCAAGTGTGAATGGTACGACTTCCTCGCAAGTCTGTCCAACCTCCCGGGGCGAGAACCGGGTGCGCGCCAGGGCAACCGCATTCTCCG
>PMMM01000101.1 GCA_003162245.1 Phycisphaerales bacterium | reverse complement strand
AACTAAGCGGAATGCGTATCAGATGCGACCGAGCTGGGAGCGACCGTCCGTCAAGCGGCGCGCCGCGCTTCAGCGGAGCCGACACTCTGGCTGGCACGGCCAAACGCGTCCGCGCCTGTGTCCGCCGTACGGCAGATCGAAAACGCACTGATCGTCGGCGGCAGCGTGGACTGG
Organism: Phycisphaerales bacterium; assembly: GCA_003162245.1. Classification (GTDB taxonomy): domain Bacteria; phylum Planctomycetota; class Phycisphaerae; order UBA1845; family Fen-1342; genus Fen-1342. Next base: position 4,416 of record PMMM01000101.1, on the reverse strand, counting down.
GTGCATGAACTCGGTGCCGTGCGGATCGCAGCGGTGCGCGCTCAGGAAGCCCGCACCTTCGCGGCCATTCGCCGGCGGGCGTTGGAAGGCGTGCTTGTCGTGGTCGTCCAGGGGAACGAGGTGGATGAGCGGGCCATCCGCGCTCGGGCGAGCGAAAGCCGCGTGTTCATCGTATGGGTGGACACGGCCGGAGTCGCGGTCGTCGGTCCGACGGGGCAATTTCTGCATCGACTGCGCTGGGCGTCCGGGTCGTCCGCTCAGTCAGTTGTCCGCCTCGACACGCGGCTCGCCGTCGACAAGCGAGTCACGAACGACACGGACGTGCTGGCGAATCGCCGGCCGGCGACGTACGCATTTTGAGGCCGCCGCACCTGAACGTCGCCGGCGAAGCTACTCGGTTTCGCGGTACGGTTTGTTGCGCTCGTAGAACGCCTTGCGCTGCCCGGAGCTTTGCACGAGATCGGCTCGTCCCGCGATCTGGGCCTGGCGGATCGCCTCGTCCGCCGTCTTGCGTGCGTCGTCAAAGCGGCCGACTTCCGCGAAGGCCGCGGCGAGTGTGTCGAGGTACGAGGCGTTCGTGCGACCGGAGAGCAGGTTCGCCTTCTCGGCGAGCCGCACGGCTTCCTCGCCTTTTCGATTCCCGTCCTCCGGGCAGGTACAGAGCACCCACGCCAGACTGTTGAGCAATTCCGCCGAGTTCGGTCTATGCTCGAGACCCGCGCGCAATACACGGTCGACTCCCGCGTAGTCCTTGCGTTTCATGAGCACGGTGACCACGCCCATGCGGCTCCGAATGTGATCCGGAAACGTCCGCAGGATCTCCGTCCATTCCCGCTCGGCCCCGTCCAAGTCCCCGACGATATAGAGCAGAGACCCAAGCGCGTAGCGCAGGGCCATGGAGTCCGGGGCCAGCTCGACGGCCTTGCGGGCCGCTGCGGCCGCCTCCGTCGGCTTCTCCAAGCTGAGCAGCAGGTCGGCCACGGACATGTGCAGGTTGGCGTCGTCGGGCGCCGCGGCCAGGGCGCGATTCAGAGGCTCGAGCGCGTCCTGCGGCTTCTTCTCGCGGATCGCGAGCTGACAGAAGTTGTCGAGCGCCAGCGTGTCCGTCGGGTGCTGGTCGAGAATCTCGCGCAGCAATCGCTCCGCATCGGCGAACTGGTCGGTCGCTGCCAGAGCCAGGGCGAGGTTAGACTTGGCGGCCGTGAAGTCCGGGAACTCGGTGACCAGACTGCGGAGTTCGCGGACCGCCTCCGCGCCTTTCCCGCGCCCGAGCAGGAGCAGCCCCAGGGCGTAGCGAGTCCGTTTGCCCTCGGTGTCCACTTCGCGCGCCAGTTGGACAACGCGTTCCGCGCGGTCAAACGCACCGCGTTGGACATAGTCACTGACATCGCTCAGCATCACATCCAGCCGCAGCCCTTTCCGCAGCATCACCATCTCAAGCGGATCATCCAAGGGACTCCATTGCTGATTGCCGGATGCCTGCTGCTCGTGCCGGGCGGCCTCCTCGGTCTTGCCCAGTGCCTGGAGGGCCGCGGCCAGGCCTGCGTGCGCCAGAAAGTAGCGCGGCGCACCCGCCAGCGCATGCCGGAAGTGCTCGGCCGCCTCGTCGTACCGTTTCGCCGCGAGCGCGATCCGGCCCAGCCCGGCGAGCGCCGTCGGATCGGCGGGCGCGAACTCCAGCACGTGCCGCAAGTGCTCCGCCGCCCGTTCCGGTTCCTTGTCCAGCAGCAGAGTTGCCAGGCGGACGTGCGCCGGCTGGTATTCCATCTGCACCTCTTGGGGATGTTCCTTGAGATATTGCTGGTGCACGGTCAGCGCCTTTTCGTAGGCCGCGATCGCCGGCGCGGCCTCCCCGGCCTCGTCGTACGCCCGGCCCAGACAGTAGAACCATACGAAGTTGTTCGGCTCGAGGTCGCTGGCGCGGCGGAGGCCCGGCACCGCCACCTGGGGAAAGCCCTGCGTGTAGTACAGCGCCGCGAGGTCGAGGAGCTTCTGGGTGTCGTCGGGCGCGCTGCGCAACGCCTGGCGCGCGGCCCCGATCTTCACCTGCAGCTTGACCGGCAGATTGCTGACGTCTACGTCAGGAATCTCCGACGCGGCCGCCGACTTCGCGGTGCCGCGCGTCGCCCCCGCGCCCGGGATCGCTGGGCCGCTCGTGGGCGCGTTTGGGTCGGCTGCCGGCTGCGCGCGCCGACAACTGGTGGGACAAACGACCAACAGGACCACCAGACACGTGTTGATCAGCCATCGAACCATGGCACCTACGCCTCCAATGCGTACTGGCGCTCCGACCATTCTCCGGGCGCACCAGTATCCGATGTCGCGGCGGCATGTCGCGACGTTCTGAGCATACCGCGAGTCCGGCCAACCACCAACCCTACCCCCGTCTCGGGTCCCGGGTCAGGTCAGCCCGGCCCGTTTCCGCAGGAACCACTCGAGGCTGGCGGCACAGGCGAGCCAGACCAGCAAGGTCCACGGCGCGCTCTCGAGCAGGTCATATCGCACGGGCCGGGCGACGCGCTCCCGACGATCGGTGCGCGTCAATTCCGCCAAGGCATTCGCCAGCCCGGATACGTCAACGTAGCGACCGCCACAGCTTGCGGTCTGCTCGGCGGCCGTCCGGAGCAGGGTTAGATTGGCCGTCGGAGCGCGCTGCTCCAGATTCTCCGCGACGACGGTAAACCGCGCACGGGCGGTGAGTCCGGTGGCACGCGCCAAATCCGGGTCTGCCGGCTCGGATGTGGCGGGTCGGCCGCTCGCTGGCACGCTGAACTCAAGGACATAGGCCGCCGGGACCAATCCCCGCCCCTGGCCAGTGAGGTTGGGAATCTCGACTGACCATCCGTCTCCCGTGCGGTTCAACGGCAACTCCACCGGCGGCTGGCGGTCGTCCGGCGGACCAGTCCGCGCCAGGGTCAAGCTCGCATGCTCACTGCCTGAGCGCGAGCCGGCCGGCAGGGCGCCGAGCGCACTTACGCCCGCCCGCACGTGAACCCGTTGCTCGCCGCTCGTCAGAGCGGCGAGCGCGTACTGAAGCTGATCGGTCACGACCCACGCACAGGGGCGTCGGTTAGCCAACCAGACCGCCATCTGCCGCCAAAGCCGCTCGTGCAGCACGCGGCCCTCATCCGAGGCGAGCGCCCACGGCCAGGTTTCCTCCCAGGCCGCCACGAGGCAGCGCCCGCGACCGACCTCCTGGGCGGCCAGCAAGGGCCGACCGTTATCGTCCGTGGCGAGGACGACGGCGGCTGGCTTCGCACCACCGAGCGCTGCGGCGCGGTCCAGCGTGGGCAACCGCAGCCAGGTGGCCCCGACTTGGCCCAGCGCGGCCGCCGGTGGCTGACCCCGTCCATCCGCCTCGGGCATGAGTACCGCGTGCTGCAGGCCCGCTTCGGTCGGCCGAAATCGCGGCCGGTCCGGCAGGCCGAACTCCCGATCGGCCCACTGAGTGGGGCACAAATCCGCCAGCGGCGTCTTGGCGTATTGCCCCACGTTCAACAGCGCGGGGCCCCCAGCGAGTAAGAGACCCGCGCCGCGCTGCGTGACAGCCTGCGCGAGGGCGTCGACGACGGCGGCCGGCAGCGCGGTTCCGACATCGCCGAGAACGATCACGTCCTGCGCCGCGAAAAGGTCGGCGAGACCGCGCGGATCGGTGGCGGAGCGGCCAGGATCGAACAGGAACTGGCTGGTCACCTCAATCTGTGGATCGGCGCGCCACGCGCGCATCGCAAACGCGGCCTCGGCCCGCGGCACGCGTTCGAGGTACAAAACGCGCGTGCGGTCGGAGGTTACGTCGACGATCGTCGCGGTCATGAAGGTCTGCCCGCCGAGGACGGCCGGCAGCGTGGCGCGGACCGCCAGACGGTGCGCACCCGGACCGGGGGGCACCAACTCGAACTCGGGCGCAAACGGCTGTGTATCGGATTCACCCGGGATCGCACGCGTCGCCGCCACGTTTTCGTCCCAGAGGACCTCCATTTGCACGGCCTGTCCGCGGCAGCCTTGCGCGCGGCCGCTGGCGCTGACGCGGAGCAGGTCGCGCGCGGTCACGCGCGGCGGAACCACGAGCGGGTCCAGTTCCACGAGCGGCGCGCGACCTGGTTCCGGCCCGACGCCGATGCCGAGCAGCGCGGTCCCCTCCTGCGCCAAGTCGGCCGCGGCCTGCCGCAGCGCAGCGGCGTCAACTACGTTCTCGGCACCGTCACTGACCAGCAGGACGGCCACGGGCGGCCGCGCGGCCACCGACCGAAACTCGCGGGCCTCGCGCAAGGCACCGGCCAGCCCGGTGAGCGGGGCCTGCGGCGTGATTTCCCAGCTTGAGACAGGCTCGGAGTGCGCGCCAACGCCGCGGAGGCGAATATCATAAAGCTCGGACAAGCGGGCGATCTCGCGGCTGGCGGCCGCGAAGGCCGCGTT
>PMMM01000126.1 GCA_003162245.1 Phycisphaerales bacterium | reverse complement strand
GTGCCCGCGGCGCCCGCGGTGCGCAAGCTCGCCCGCGAGCGCGGCGTGGACATCAGCGCCGTCCCCGGCACCGGCCCTGGCGGCCGAATCCTCCGCGAAGACGTCGAGCGCTTCGCCGCGGGCGAGCACGCCGAACCGGCCGCAGCACCGGGGGCCGCGCTGCGGTGCGTCAGCGCGGAGCTGCCGGATTTCAGCCAGTACGGCCCGGTCCGTCGCGAGCCGGTCCCGCAAATCCGCAAGACCATCGCCCGCCAGATGACCCGCGCGTGGCTCAACGTGCCGCGGGTTACGCACGGCGACGTGGCGGACGTGACGGACCTCGAGCGGAACCGCCAGAACTTCAACGCGGCCCTGGAGCCGGGGCAGGCCAAGCTGACGATAACCGCGATCGTGACCAAGGCGGTCGCCGTCGCCTTGCGCGAGTTTCCGGTGCTCAATTGCAGCTTCGACGCCGCGGCCGAGGAGATCATCTACAAGGACTACGTGCACGTCGGCATCGCGGTCGATACGCCGCGCGGCCTGGTCGTGCCCGTGCTGCGCAACGCGGACAAGAAGTCGCTGCCGCAGATCGCGGCGGACCTGCACGCGATTGCGGAGAAGGCGCGGACGGTGAAGTTCGAGATCGCGGACCTGCGTGGGGCGACGTTCAGCATCACGAACGTGGGCGCGCTGGGCGGCAAGTTCTTCACGCCGATGGTCAACTTCCCGGAGGTCGGCATCCTTGGGCTGGGCCGGGCGAAGCTGGAGCCGGCAGTGTACGAGGGGCAGGTTGTGCCGCGAATGATGCTGCCGCTGGCGTTGTCGTTCGACCACCGGGTGGTGGACGGTGCCGTCGCGGCGCGGTTCGTGAGTGCGGTGATTCGGTCGCTGGAGAATCCGCTGCGGCTGATCTCGCTGGCATAGTTCGTTCGGGAGAAGCGTATGGTCGTCGGCGAGCTCACGGAACAGGCCGACTTGCTGGTCATCGGCGGGGGGCCGGGCGGGTACGTCGCGGCGTTTCGGGCGGCGGACCTGGGCCTGGCGACCACGCTGGTGGACGAGAACCCGGTGCTCGGCGGCGTGTGCCTGCGCGTCGGCTGCATTCCCTCCAAAGCGCTGCTGCACGTCGCGCACGTGATCGGGCTCGCGGCCGACGCCAAGGACTTCGGCGTCACATTCGGCCCGCCCGCACTCGACGTGGATAAGCTCCGTGCCTGGAAGCAGTCCGTGGTGGACCCGCTCTGCGGCGGCATCGACCTGCTCGCCAAGAAACGCGGCATCCGCGTGCTGCGCGGCCGGGCGCGGTTCGAGGAGTCGCGCACCGTCCGCGTCGAGGGCGACGGCGTCACGCGACTGAAGTTCAAGCACGCGCTTGTCGCCACCGGCTCGCGGCCCAAGCGGCTGCCCGACAAGCTCATGCCGCCGGAGTGCTGCATCGACTCGACCGGTGCGCTCGCGCTGGCGAGCGTGCCGAAGACGCTGCTGGTTGTCGGCGGCGGGTACATCGGCTTGGAGCTGGGGCAGGTTTACGCCGCCCTCGGCAGCCAGGTCACCGTGATCGAGGCACTCGATCGGATTCTGACCGGCCCGGACGACGACCTCGCGCGCCCACTGGTCGCGCGCCTGAAAAAGCAGTTCGCCGCAATCCACACCGGCGTCGCGCTCGAGGCCGCGAAGAAGGTCGGCGCCGGCGTGGAGGTCGCATACACGAAGGACGGCCGGCGCGAGACGGCGACCTTCGAGCGCGTCCTGGTATCCGTCGGCCGGCAGCCGAATACCGACAATCTCGGCCTCGAAAACACGAAAGCCATCATCAACAAGCACGGCTTCATCGAAGTGGACGCCGCCCGTCGCACGGCTGACAAGCACATCTGGGCCATCGGCGACGTGACGGGCAATCCGTTGCTCGCCCACAAAGCCAGCCGCGAGGGCATCGTGGCGGCCGAGGCGATCGCGGGCCAGCCGAGCGTGTTCGACGCGCGGGCGATCCCGGCGGTGGTTTATACCAGCCCCGAGCTGGCGTGGTGCGGGCTCACCGAAGCCGAGGCGAAGGAGCGGGGCATCGAGATTAAGGTCGGCAAGTTCATGTGGGGCGCTTCGGGCCGCGCGATCGCGATGGGCCGTCCGGAGGGGCTCACCAAAATCCTCGCCGATGCGAAGACGAAACGCGTGCTCGGCGTCGGGATCGTCGGCGAGAACGCGGGCGAGTTGATCGGCGAGGCCACGCTGGCCATCGAGATGGGGGCGGAGGCGGAGGACATTGCCCTGACGATCCACGCCCACCCGTCGATTTCGGAAACCCTGATGGAGGCCGCGGAAAGTGTGCTCGGCACGGCGATTCATGCGTTGCGGAAGTAGCCCCGCGCGCCGGGTGCTGATCTGCGCGCTCGGCGTATTGGCGCTCGGCTGCGAAGCGTTCCAGCCGCAGACCGGGAGCAATCAGGCCAAGGGTCTCGCGCCGGTGCTCGCGCGGATGCGCCAGACCTACCCGGACCTCGAAGCGGGCCGGTTCATCAGCCTCGCGGACTTCGAGTCGCCCGGACAAGTTGGGCTTTTTCGCACGGTCGGTGCCGACGGCAACGAGGGCGATCGCCCGCAGCCGACGCTCAGCATCCTGCGGGCCCGCAACGAGACCGGGGCCGCCAGCCTCAAGGTCCGGCTGGAGGGGCCCACTGACCGTTTGCTCTGCGACGGCCTGCACGCCCCGCAACTCGCCCTGATCCGCGACTGGCGCACCTACGGCCTGCTGCTGATGAGCATCTTCGGCCCGCCCGACGGCGTCACGCTCGAGTTCGGCGTGCGCAGCGGCGCGCCCGCGGCGCTCACCTGGTCGCGGACGCTGCGCGCCCGCCCGGGATGGAATCTCTACCGCCTCGACGTCGACACCATCGGCGACGCCGTGGACCTGGCCGACGTGCGCGGGCTGTGGTGGCGCGCGCCCGGGATCGCCGCGCCCGTGGACGTGTATATCGACGACCTGATCCTCGCCGACAACACGCGCGAGGTCATGGGCGACCGTCCCGGCCCCGAGGAACTCCGCGTGTTCACGCGCGGGCAGCGCATCCACGTCGCCGCGCGGGACCGTTTCGAATTGGCGTTCATGGACGGGGCGATCGTGCGATGGTGCGACCCGCAGGGCGTGAACCTGGCCGACACCGGCGGCCTGGGGCCGTGGCCCGTGCCGCTGCCGCCCGACTGGGCCGCGAGCGCGGGCGCCGTCATCGCCTACGACGATCCGCAGCTTTTCGCCGGTTGGGGCACGGCGGTCGCTGCCACGCAGCGGCTGGTCGAGGCGACGCCCTACCGGGTGGTCATCGAGGGTAGTTGGCGCTTCACCGCGGCGACGACGCCTGTCCCGACCTCGGCGCCGGCACCCGGGGAGCTTCCCGGCCACACCTGGCGGTACGTGATCTACCCGTGGGGGCGCCTGCACGTACTGGCGACATCGCACGCGGGCCCGGCGGGTTGGAAGGAGCCGCGGGTCGGCTACGTACTCGGGCTGGACGGCCGTCAGGGCTTCCACTGCCCCGCTACGCCCGCGACCGACGCGCAGGGCCGGCCCGCTTCGTTCGTGCTCGCGGCGCGGGCCGGCGAGAAGCGCGCCGACCTGCTCTGGACTTGGCCCGCCGCCACGCCGCTCGGGCACCCGCGCGAGCTGCTCAGCGCCGACGAACGCCGGCTCGCGATCGTCGTCGGCGAAGTCCCGGCGGCGTCCGTCGTGACGACGGTACACATGCTGCGCATCTGGCCGGCGGACATCGACAATCCGCCGGAGGGGCTCAGCTTCGCGGCCGACTATCAGAATCCGGCGGCGTTGACGCTGACGGCGGGCGAGCTGGTCACCGACGCGGAGGGGGATGTTAATCACGACGGCTACAATGAAGCAGACGGCTGCTACGAATTGGAGTTGGCCGGCGGCGTGCTGCGCTTCGACTTCAATCCCGGGCCGTACCTGCGCTTCGACCCCGTGTTCCGCGTGCAGGGAACGGAAAACCGGCGCTGCTGGGTGTACGCGCGGGGGCGCGTGGTGAGCACGATCGGGCGCGATGCCGATAATCGCCTGCTGTTTCACCTGCCGCGCATCACCAGCGCCCCGGTCGCGATCGAAGTCCACACCGCCGCGGAAGATGGCGGCCCGTGAAGCGCCGCGCGCCGGCTGCGGCGTGCGCGAGCGAAGCGGCGACTTGACGCGACGGGGGCGGAAATCTACCATCGAAACGGCGAGATGGTCCCGCTGGAGTGGCCGCGATGGGCCTGTGTGAGCGTTGTAAGAAAGCGCAGGCGACCTTTCACCTGACCAACATCGACCGGTCGGGCAACAAGGCCGAACGCCACCTGTGCGACCGCTGCGCCGGCGAAGAGGGGCTCGTGCAGTCGGGCAAACCCGCCGTGGACGTGGACGAAATCCTCCAGAGCTTCATTGCCGCGAGCAAGTCCGGCGGCGCGGAGTTGAGCAACCTCGTCTGCGACCAGTGCGGGATCAGCTACGTCGAGTTCCGTAACCAGGGCCTGCTCGGCTGCCCCAACGATTACGACGCGTTCAAGGAGCCGCTCACACGCCTCCTCGAGCGCACGCACGGTGCCACGCACCACGAAGGCAAGACCCCCAAGTCGCTCGGCCTGCCGCGCAAGCCGCAACAGGACCTGCGCCGGCTGAAGCGGCAGCTCGACGAGGCGGTGGCGGGCGAGGATTACGAGCGCGCGGCCCAATTGCGGGATCGCATCCGCGAGCTGGAGAACGCATGAGCGGACCGCTCGATCAGGTGGCACGCCAGGCCGGCGAATGGCTGCGCGGCACGGGGCCGATGCACGAGATCGTCATCTCCACGCGCATCCGCCTGGCCCGCAATATCCGCGGCTTCCCGTTCCTGCCCCGCGCCGACGCCGACGTCCGGCGCGAGATCGCGGCGGCCATGCACGGGGCGGTGCGGCGGACCCCGCTGCTCAAGGACCACGTGGAGATGGACGTCGAGCAACTCGACGAGCTGGACCGGACGCTCCTGGTCGAGCGGCACCTGATCAGCCGCCAGCACGCCGATGGCAGCGGCGCCCGGGCCGTGCTCTTCGAGCCCAGCGAGGCGTCGGCGATCATGATCAATGAGGAGGACCACCTGCGCATCCAGACCATGCGCAGCGGGCTCCAGATCGACGCCGCCTGGGAGCAGATCAACGCCATCGACGACGCGCTCGAGGCGCACCTCGACTACGCGTTCCATGCGCAGTACGGCTACCTCACCGCCTGCCCGACCAACGTCGGCACCGGCATCCGCGTGTCCGTCATGCTGCACCTGCCGGCATTACGCCTGACGAACGAGCTGGAGAAGGTCGCCCAGGCCGCCCGCGACCTGAAGCTCGCGGTGCGCGGCCTGCACGGCGAGGGCACCGAGGCGCTCGGCGACTTCTTCCAGATCTCGAACCAGATCACGCTGGGGCGGAGCGAAGAGGAGATCATCGACGACTTCCGCAGCGTCGTGATCCCCAAGATCGTCGAGTACGAGCGGGCCACGCGCGAAGCCCTGCTCAAGAACCGCCCGCAGGCCCTGGACGACAAGATCTGGCGGGCCATCGGGCTGCTCAAGAACGCCCGGCTGATCAGCTCGCACGAGGCGATGCAGTACCTTTCGCACGTGCGCATGGGCCTGCACGTCGGCCGGCTCGATAGCGTCGACCTCGCCACGCTCAACGAGCTGTTCCTCCAAATCCAGCCCGCCCACCTGCAAAAGCTGCACGGCGAACGCCTCACCGGCGAGCAACGCAGCATCGAGCGCGCCGCGTTCATCCGCGCGCGCTTGCACACGAACTAACTGCGCGATCGCACCCTTCGCAATCAGAGCCCAGAGCGCGAGCGATGGGTTCGCGTGAACCGTCCGACGTGTAGAATGGCCGCCGCGGAGAACGCCCCGTGCCCGAAGTCGCTTCGACAGATACCCCCATCCCGCCGCGCTTCTGGTGGCTACGGCGTCTCGGCGCCGCGGCGGCGGTGTTCGTGTTGTCGCTGGCCGGTGTGCGCGTCTGGTGGGGTCACGTCGCCGAAAGCCGCTTGCAGGCGAAGATCGCGGAATACCGGGCCGCCGGTCAGCCGGTGCTCATCGAGGACTTCGCCGTCGAGCCGGTCCCGGACGAGGAGAACGGCGCGTACTTCCTGAGGCAGGCTGCGTCACTGGCGCAGCCAAAGGAGGAGATGACAGACATAGCATACGATGCACGCCTCCGCGCCGAACACGCCAACGAACTGCAGCAGTACGTCGTGGCCAATGCGGCGGCCCTCAAGCTCATCCGCGAGGCCCGGTCGAAGACCAGAACGGACTGGAACCAGAAGCTCACCTCGCCGGTCATCACGATGCTCCTGCCCAACCTGTCTCCCCAGCGAATGCTCGCCAAGCTCGCGCGCACCGCCGCCTTGCAACAACACGCGGTGGGGAACGATGCCGAGGCTGTGGAGATGATGCACGACATCCTCGACCTCGCCCGGCACGTGGACCGCACCTCCCCGTGCTTGATCTCCTTTCTCGTCGCCATCGCGATCGACGCTCTCGGGACGAGCACCGTCGAATACATGTCACACGATCTGCTGATCGCCACGAAGAACCCCGCCACGCGCGACGCTGCCCAGCCCGCCACACGCCAGCAAGTCGAAGACTTGATTCGCGACCTCCTCGAGGAGCAGGGCCTCGATGACGCCTGGCGCCACAATCTCTGCGGCGAGCGCATGGGCCAGGTTGACACGATGCTCGGGGTCATTCGCCGCAGCCCAACGTCCCTGCTGGGCAATGCGTCACTCGTCGCGGAGCCATTCCTGACACCGGCCTGGAAGCTGGACACTGTGATCCTGATGGAGCGCACGACGGCCACCATCGAGGCCGGTCTTGCACCGAGCTGGCCCGCGGCTCAGGCCGCCCTGCCGAACCCGCATCCGTCACCGCGCTGCAGCGCGGACCAAATCGCGCACTTGTTCGGCTCCATACTGCCCGGGGCCGACGATGGCGCTGTACAGCTACGTTTTCGGTTGCTCAACGAGCGGCGCATGGCCGCGCTCGCCTTGGCCATCCGCCTGTACGAAGTCGAGCATGGCCATCGACCGGCGGCGCTGTCGGAACTCGTGCCCGATTACCTGCCCGCCGTCCCTCGCGATCCGTTCGACGCGGACAATGGCTCGATCCGCTACCGGCCCGACGCGCCCTCCCCTCTCCTGTACAGCGTCGGCCTCAACGGCATAGACGAGAATGGGGCCTTTTCGGGCAGCGCGGACTGGCGGCCGAAGGACATCCCGTTCTTCCTTAACGGCGATCGCCCGCGTCCGGTGCCGAGGCGCGACGCGACGAGCCAGCCGAGCCCCCGCCCCACCGCGCCGCCCACCTCAACGCAGGCTGTAGTAGATGACCAGCAGCCAGAAGACGCAGACCGGAAGCAGCGCGAATAACGCCGCCAACCCCGCCGACAGCAGCCGCAGCGTCGTCGTCCGCAAGAAGCGCCGGCCGGGCGACTGCCGCAGCGTGTGCCTGGCGAGCGTGTTGAGCCGCCGATAGCTGAACAGGAGGGCCACGGGGTATGTCAGGGCGGCCAGCACCCACAGCACGTCCGTGTAGGCGGTGCCGAACGGCCCCCGAAGGCACAGCGCCACGATGTAGGGCACCAGCGCGACCGGCGTGATCGCCAGCGGCGCCCACGCGTAGTAGCTCAGCGCGATCGCACGGTTCTGCTGCTCCACGGACAGCCACCGTGGCTGAAAGAAGTAGCTGGCGAATCCCGGCAGCCCGGCGAGCACCAGAAGCGACCACACCAGCAGACCGCCGAGCACCCACCACATCGGCTCGCCGCCGCCCGGCCCGCGCAGCCAGTCGGATAGACCCCAAATGATCGCCGCGGCAAGCACCGGCGGAAAGGCATGGAGCAGGGTCAGCCACCGGAAGCTCTGCGAATCGCGGTAGCTCACCGGCCGGGCGATCTCCGAACAAAACCGCTTCGGCCAGCGCGTGACCAGCCAGACGGTCTTCCAGTAAGCCCGGAAACGCCCCAGCTCGCGCCGGTGCGCCCACGGGATTTGCGACTCGCCGGTGCGCAGCAACTCCAGCGCGAAGCCGCACTCGGGGCAGCGTGCGCTCGTCGAGCCACGCAGGTCGTAGCCGCAGTCGAGGCAGTAGATGCCCTCCGGCAGCGGCGGCAGGTCGATGTTTGCACTGGTTTCAGGTGCCACGCCGTCCTCGCTCCGCAGCGAGCTGCTTCTCAGTCGCCCGCGCCCGACGGGCGCGACGCCGGCGCGCTTGCGGCGTTGCTCGCCGGCGCGCAGAAGCTCGGGAATTGCGGACACAACGCCCGCGCGATTCGCCCGATGCGCTCGGCGGAGACGCCGTCCGCGGCATCGTCGTGCAGCAGCTTCTGCAATGCCTGCTCGACGATCTCCGGCTCGTCGCCGCGCTCGCCCAGCGCCAGACGCACGATCGCCAGCGCCTCGGGAATCTCGCCGCCCGCGAGCAGGTACCGTGCCAACGCGAAACGGAACGGTCCCACCATCTCGTCATATTGCTGCGTCTGGATCTTCGGCAACGCGTCGATCGCGGTGCGCAGAAGAGCGATCGCTGGGCCGGCGTCCTCCGGCGTGCCGCGAAACGCGTATTCCGCCTGTTCCGCGCGGGCGACGGAGTACAGCTTTGGAAACCGCGGGCGCATGGGCCAGTACAACTCGGCCGCCCGGGCCGCATGCGCCGCCGCCGTGCCGAACTGCCCTTGCAGCGCCGCCCACGCCGCCGCCAGCCGGTAGGCCTCGGGCGCCATGGACAGAATCAGCGCGTCGAGGTCGGTTTCGGGCGTGATCGGCCCGGCCGCCGCGACGAACTGTGCGAGCACCGACTCGAACGCGGGGACGCGGCCCAGCTCGGCGAGCGACTGCAACCACGGACCCTGCGCGTCAGCAAATCGCAACGCGTCGCGGAGCAGCGCGACGTGCGTCGTCAGCAGCCCGGGGTACTGGCGCAACGAGAGCAGGGTTTCGACGTCGAACGGCGTGCGCAGTTGCTGCCGTCGCCACGCCAGTCCGGCCTCCTGCCACCAATACCCCGCCTGATTCGGGTCGCGCTCGCGATACGCATTCGCGAGGCTCGCCGCTGTCCGTGCGGCCAGCGCGTCGGTGCGCTCCAACGCTGGCACGGTCCGCCGCAGGTCGAGCGCGGCCGCGTAGGCGCCCTTGAGCATCTGGATGGCCCGCTCGCGGGTCTCGGGCGTTGGCGCGGTGGCAGGCGTTTGTTCTGCGGCGCCCAGCGCCACGTACGCCGCGGCGAACCGCCACCGGGCGGCCCTGTCGCGGGCGATGACCTTTCGCACGGGGTCGAGCAGGCGCGGCTCGGCTCGTAGCAGGTTATCCAGGGCAGCAGCGTAGTCGTTCCGGCCGAGGGCCGCGCTGGCGTTCTGCTCAGCGAGCACGCCCGCCCAGTTGCGGACGCCGAGCCAGCCCGCGCCGGCGGCGGCGGCCAAGCAGAGCGCGGCCCGCAGGCCGTTCAAGCAGCGCGCACGCCGCGCGGACCGGGCGTCTGCGTCGGTCGCGGGCTGCGGCCCCGGCTCGGGCGCCGCGTCCGAGCCGCAGATCGCCCAGAGTACACCCATCAAGGTCCAGGTCACCGCGGCCCCGCCCGGCAAGCGCGTCGCGACCCCCGCCATCGCGTCCGCGCAGAGAGCCGCCAGCCCGCCGAATATCCCGAGCGCGTACCAGCGCTCCCGGTCCCGCAGGTGTCGGCGGATCAGCAGAGCTCCAGCCACAAAGGTCGCGAGCAGGCCGGCGACCCAGGTCACGCCGCCGACCAGGCCAATCTCGCTCAACACCTCGAATAGCTCATTGTGGGCGTGCTCGACCAGCTCACCCATGAACGCCGCCGGGTCCAGCGCCCGATCGGGGGCCGCGAGCTGCCCGGCGAGGCGCGGGTACGCCCCGGCGCCATGACCCTCAAAGGGCCGGCTGCCCCACAGGGTGGCGGCGTACCGCCAGGCGTAGACGCGGAACCGCATGGCCGCCCCGCGAGCCATCGTCACGTCCAGGTGCGATGTGTAGTACAACGTCGCGCCAGCGATCAGGATGCCGGTCACAAACGCCCCCGCCAGCACCCAGCGGAGGCGGCGCCCCACCAGGAGCACGACAACCGCAGCGAACCCAACGAGCAGTGCCAGCGACGCCCCACGCGACTGCGTCAGCGCCAGGCACCAGATCAGCGGCACCAGCGCGATCACGGCGGCCACGGCCGAGCCTGCCCCCATCAACCGGCGGCTCCGCACGGATTCCGACACGGCGGCGCCGATCGCGCAGAGCGAGATCACCACCGCGGGCAGAATCACCGCTGCCAGCACGGTCGGATTGCCCACGGGGAACCCCGGCCGGTGGTTTGGGTTACGCTCGTAGTAATACCAGATGCACAGGACCGCCCCCGTCGCGGAGATCGCCACCACCCCGGCCAGGAGCCGCGGCAGGTCGAGGCGGCGGAGGGTGTGGGCCAGCGCGACCGCCCACGCCAGGTTCAGCGCGTAGAGCAGCGCCTGGCCGCGGGCGAAGTCCGGCTCGCCCGACCACAGGCTGCTCGCCAGCGACAGCAGTACCCAGCCGGCCAGGAACACCTGCGCGAAGCCCGCCACGCGCGCCGCCACCGGCGCCGCACTCCTGTCTTCCGCGCGGTGCGGGGTCACCAGAACAGCCAATGCCAGCAGCACCAAGCCCAGCGCGGCCGCAATGTGCAGCGCGAAGTCCTTGATCTCCACGCCACGCACCGTCGCCAGAAGCCCGTTGAGCGACATCAGCTCCGTCAGGGGTCGCAGGATGGAAAGGTCGCGCCACGGAATCGCCCCGGGGTACGTTTGTCCGGGCGACGGGCTGATGAGGAAGAAAGTCGCGGCCAGCAGCAGCAAAGCCAGGACCAGCGCCGCCCGCGCGCAAAACAGGCGCAGACCGGACCGGTTTGAAGCCAGTCCCGCGGAGGCGATCGGATTGGTCGGCTCCGTGCTCAGCGTACGCCCGCCTTGACATTGGACGGCAGTTGCTACAATGGCGACACGGCTGCGGATTCTCGCGGTTGGCCACGGACGGCAACCCGCCGCGCCACGGAAGGTGGTTAGTATAGTCCAAGACCAGCGCCCGGTTCAGCCCGGCCTTTCAGCGAAGCCCCGCCTGGTTCGAGGAATACCGCTCCACCTTCGCAGAACCCGGACAGCTTTTTCGCGGGCAGTGACTATGGCACCCGTTGCGGTCTCCAGCAAGCGGCCTCGCGCCGGCATCGGTATGAGCTCGGCCCAGATCGAAAAACTGCGGATTCACATGGTGGGCATCGGCGGCTGCGGCATGTCCGGTTTGGCCGCCTTGCTCCTGCGGCGCGGCGCGCGGGTCAGCGGCTCCGACGTCCGCCCCTCGCGCGAGTTGACGCGGCTTACCGAGCGCGGCGCACGCGTCACCACGACACAACAAGCCGAGAGCGTCCCGCATGACGCCGACGTCGTGGTGATCTCCGCCGCGATCCCGCCCGATCACCCCGAACGCGTCGAAGCCGAGCGGCGCGGGCTGCAGGTGATCAAGTACGCGGAACTGCTCGGGCTGCTCATGTCGCGCTACGACGGCATCGCCGTCAGCGGCACGCATGGCAAGAGCACGACCACGGCGTGGCTCACGTACGTTCTGCGGCGAGCAGGCCTCGATCCCAGCTTTGTGATCGGGGCGACGGTCGAGCAGCTCGGCGGCGGCAGCGGTGCCGGCGACGGCGCCCATTTCATCGTCGAGGCGTGCGAGTACGACCGTTCCTTCCTGAACCTCACGCCGCGCCGAGCGGCGATCCTCAACATCGAGGAGGATCACCTCGACTGCTACCACGACATCGAAGCCATCCAGCAGGCGTTTACGACCTTCGCCGGCCGCGTGCCGGCCGACGGGCTCGTCGTGCTGAACGGGCAGGATGCCCGCTGCCGCGCGCTCGCCGACACGGTGGCCGCACGCGTGCAGACCTACGGGGCGGCCGACGGCGTCACATGGCAGGCGGTCAACGTCGCGCTGGACGGCGGGCACTACACGTTCGAGGTGCGCCACGCGAGCCACGTCCGCGGGCCGCTGCGGCTCGGAATTCCGGGCCGCCACAACGTAGACAACGCGTTGGCGGTCATCGCGCTGGCCCGCGATTGCGGCGTGGCGTGGGAGGCGCTCGAGGCGGGCCTGGCCGAGTTTCACGGGGTCCATCGCCGGCTGGAGCCGCGCGGCCACGCCGGCGGCGTGCACGTGCTGGACGACTACGCGCACCACCCGACGGAGATCCGGGCCACGCTGCTGGCGGCCCGCGAGCGCTACGCCCCGCGGCGGCTGTGGTGTGTCTTCCAGCCGCACCAGCACTCGCGGACGCGCTTCCTGCTCGCGGATTTCGCGCGGAGCTTCACGCAGGCGGACGAGGTGCTCGTCCCGGACATCTACTTCGTGCGCGACAGCGAGCGGGAACGGGAAATGGTCTGCGCGCAGGACCTGGTCACGCAAATCGACGCGAACGGCGGTCACGCCCGCTACCTGCCGGACTTTGCGGAAATCGTCGCCCTGCTGGCGCGCGACGTGCGCCCGGGCGACGTCGTCTTGACGATGGGCGCCGGCAACATCTGGAAGGTCGCCGATGACCTGGTTCAGCGGCTTGGAGGAGATCTGCCAGCCTGACGTCCCGCTGCGGGACCACACGTGGTACGGGCTGGGCGGGCCCGCGCGCTGGTTGTGCACGCCGCGCGACGAGGACCAGCTCGCCGAGTTGCTGCGCCGCTGCGGGCAGCAGGACGTGCCCTGGCGCATCCTCGGACAAGGGGCGAACATCATCGTGCGGGACGAGGGCATCGAGGGGGCGGTGATCAAGCTTGCCGGGCCAACCTGGGAGGCGATTACGTTTGATCGCCCGCGCGTGCATGTCGGCGGCGGCGCGGACTTCACCAAGGTAGTCAGGCAGACGGTCGACCGCGGTCTGGGCGGGCTTGAGAATCTCGCCGGCATCCCCGGCACGGTGGGCGGCATCATCCGTATGAACGCCGGCGGCCGGTACGGCAATGTTGGTCAGTGCATCCAGGAGGTGCGCGTGATGGCGTCGGACGGGGCGCGTCAGACGCGGACGGCGGCCCAAATGGGGTTCGGGTACCGCACGAGCAAGCTCGATGGCGGCGTGGTGCTGGGGGCGACGTTCGCGCTACAGCCGGCCGATCCGCAGGCGACCCTGGACCGCTTCCGCCGCATCTGGCACGAGAAGGCGGAGAGTCAGCCGGCCGTCTCCGCGCGCTCCGCAGGCTGCATCTTCAAGAACCCGCCCGGACAAGCCGCGGGCGCCCTGCTCGACCAGGCCGGACTCAAGCGGCGGCGGTGCGGCGGCGCGGAGGTCAGCCCGAAGCACGCGAACTTCATCGTTGCGCACCCTGGGGCCACGGCGCAGAACGTGCTAGACTTGATTGCGCTGGCCCGCGAAGCCGTGCGCAAGCGGACCGGCATCGTCCTCGAGCTCGAAGTCGAGATCTGGTGAAGGGAGAGACCGCATGACAGGACCCGCTCCGGCCTTCCCGCGCCGACATTTGCGTGTCACCGTCCTGTGCGGCGGACCGAGCGCGGAGCGCGAAGTCAGCCTGGACTCCGGCCGCGCCGTCGCCGACGCGCTGCGCCAGCGCGGACACGACGTCTTCGTCTCCGACATCGGCCCCGACGACCTCGCGGCCCTCGATCATCCCACCGACGTGGTGTTCCCCGCCCTGCACGGTCCGTTCGGCGAAGACGGCACGTTGCAGCGCCTGCTCGAAGAGCGCCGCATCCCATTCGTCGGGTCGGGTTCGCGCGCGTCGGCCATCGCAATGGACAAGGTGGCCACCAAGTTGCACGCGATCGGCGCCGGCGTCGATACGCCGCGCTTCGAGGCCTGGGACCACGAGACGCTCGCGCGCCGGCAGGACACGGACGTCCCGCTGCCGGTCATCATCAAGCCGGTCAACCAGGGCAGCAGCGTGGGGATGCTGCTCGCGCGGACGATGGCGGACTTCTCGGGCATGGTCCGCCAGGTCGTCAGCCAGTTCGGCCGCGCACTCGTCGAGCAGTTTGTCGACGGCGACGAGCTGACCGTCGGCATCGTCGGGCCGGCCACGTTCGACCCCGTGCGCATCCGCACCAAGGCGGAATTCTTCGACTACGAAGCCAAATACCACGACGACACGACCGAATACCTGTTCGACACCGGCCACCCGGAGAGCGTGCTGACGCGCGCCCGCGACTGGAGCCGGCGGGTGTTTGACCGGATCGGCTGCCGGCACTTGTCGCGGTTGGATTGGATGGTCGACCGCGGCGGGCGGCTCTGGTTCCTCGAGATCAACACGTTGCCCGGGTTCACCGGCCACTCGCTCGTGCCCAAGGCCGCCGCCCGGGCCGGCATCCCGTTCGACGAGCTGGTCGAGCGGCTGATCGGTATGGCCCTTGAGGACGCCTCGTGAACCGCCCCCTGCCCAAGCGTCCGGGGAGTTCAGCGGCGGCCGTGAGCCCAGGGACTGGGCTGCGGCTGTCGCGGACTTCGCTCTGGCGGACGTGGGCGCTGTTCGGCTGGGCCGCGACGATCGTCGGCGTCGTCTGGGGTCTCCGCTGGCTCGAGCAATACGTCCGGACCACGCGCACCCCGGTGGCGTGCCAGCTCACGTGGGTGAACCTGCCGCCGTGGCTGACGATGAGCGAGAATGACTGGGTGCTGCAGGACATCACGCGCGCCGTGGCCCTCCAGGCGGACGACAACCTGTACGACCCGAACCTATGCGGGCGCGTGGGCACGGGCCTGCTCGCGTCGCCGTGGGTGGCCAAGGTCGAGCGCGTGAGCAAGCAGGCGGACGGAGCGATTGCCGTGCGGGCGGTCTTTCGCGAGCCCGCCGCATGTGTCGAGAAGCGCGGCCGCGTGTTTCTCGTCGATCAGGCCGGCGTGCGTCTGCCGCAGGACTACCCGGCCAACAGCGTGGATTTGTCCAGCCCGTCCAGCCTGCTGCTGATCACCGGCGTAGCGGCGTCCCCGCCCGCGATCGGGGCGGTGTGGGCGGGCCCGGACGACCCGAATCAGCCGACCCCCGACCTGGTCGCCGGGCTGAAGCTCGTCGAGCACCTGCGCGAGGCCGCGACGCAGGGCCGGCTGCCGTTCCGCTCGTCGCTGCGGGCGATCGACGTGGGGAACTACTATCTGAAGGAGAACGCGTTCGACGGGAAGCTCCGGCTGCGCACGATCTCGCCACGTTGCTACGTCCGTTGGGGCGAGCCACCGGGCTCGGAGTACCCAGTGGAGCCGAGCGCCAGCCGCAAGCTGGATATGCTGCGCAGCCTGTATGCGGAGCAGGGTCAGTTCCCCGACGGGCAGATCCTCGACGTGCGCAAGGAGGAGGGCATCGAGGTGCGGCCGTTCTCCGGGCGCTGACGCCCGGCTCTGGAGGTTAACCGCAGGGAGTGTCGATCATGGACCCGACTGCCGCCCCCGCCAATCTGTGGGATGCAATGACGCAGCACCTGTCGCCGGGCGCCGCGTGGGTTCCCGTGGGCGGCGCGCTGCTCGCCGCGCTGGTGGGCCTCTTGTTCCTGGTGAAAGGTGCGCGTCTGGCGCCGATCCTCGCAGCGCTCGTCTTCGCGGCCCTCGGCGCTCTGTGCGGTACGGTGCTGGCCTGCGTGCTGAGCCTGCCGTTCTCGCCGGCGGTCATCGTCGCGACCACGATCGGCCTCGTCTTGGGCGTCGTGCTGTTCCGGCTGTGGTTCGCGTTGCTCGTCGCCGGCTGCATGATCGCCGGCGGCCTGAGCGTGTATACCGGCAACGTCCTCCAGCCAGCCCTCCGCGAATACCAAGTCCGCGGGCTGCAACCGGGTGCGCCCGACGGGGCGGTGACGCTCCCGCAGGCGCCCACGACCAGCCCGGCGACGGCCGCCTGGCAGACCGAGCTGGGCAACCTGTGGTCGTACCTCGATGGACGCGTGCCCGCGTTCCGCACGAATCTCTACACGATCGTGATCGTCACCGGGCTCGCCGGGCTCGCGTTTGGCCTCCTGCTGCCGCGGGCCGCCCGCGCCTTCTGGGCCGCGACCACCGGCACGCTCATCTTTGTGCCGGCCGTGCTGGCCATTGCGCACACCTCCTCGCCCGACGTAGCCGCCTGGCTCGTCCCGCGCGCCCAACTCTGTGCCGCGGTCCTCTGGAGCATGTCCTTCATCTACAACGTGGCCGACGTCCTCGACTGGCGGCCGAAAAAAACAGCGTCTGCAAGAGCCGGCGGAAGCCCGGTTTAAGCGCGACGCTTGCGCTGCCGGTTGCTCCCCACCTGAACTCTTTCTGACGATAGTCCCAAGTGGGCGACCTCTATCCGGGCCGCGGCTCGCCAAAAGGCTCGCCCTCCCCGAGGCCGCGTGTTTTGGCGGCTGGGCCCTGGAGGACAGCGCGCGTGGACTATCAGAAGACCTTGTTTGACTGGATTGCCTCCCAGCCCGGCGTGACGGGCGCCGTCCTCCTGGCCGTCGGGCTGGTTTACGGGCTTTGCGGCTACCGGCTGATCCGTTTCCTGATCGTAATACCTTGTGCCGGGCTCGGATGCCTGCTCGGCCTGCTCCTCGCCCGGCTCGGCAACCTTCCCCCGACCGTCACGGTCCCGGCCCTCGGGTTCCTGGGCGCCTTTCTGGCGGCCCGGCATACGCGCGGCGCCGTCATCATCACGGGCGCCGCGACGCTCGCCACCCTGGGCGCCTACGTGACGGCCCAGTCCGGCGCGTGCGCGACCGTTATCCTGATCGTGACCGGCGCAGTCGGCGGCGGGAGCCTGATCGTCGCCGTCCTGTCCAGGCAGGCGATGGCGTTGCTGCATACGACCTTGCTCGGTGCAGCACTGAGCATTCTGGGGTTTGTGGGCCTGGCCGACGCGGTGATGCCGTCGCTCGGGTCGGCGTTTCGAACGCTGACGGGCAACTGCTGGCCGATTGTCCCAGTCATCCTCGTCGTCCTGTCAATCACGCTATACACCTACCAGGCCAACGCGCGCCAGGGGGACATCCTGACCGGGTCGCGCGCGCTGCCCCGGCTGTGACCGGGGGCCCACTGCGGCTCCCCGCCCCGCGGAAAGCGCTCCCGGGGTCGCACATATAGGCGCCCGCAGTCCGGATAACCAAGTTGACATCCCAGCCAAAACCGATACATTTGTAGTAGCGGGGTGATTGTCAGCGCGCCGGGCGCTTCGTATCAGGAGTATGCGTTGGTCCGCGGGGTTGAGACGTGAGCGACATGCGTTCGGGCGGCGGCCTGCACGCCGTTGCCCAGAAGGTCATTCCGTCGCCACGTTTCCGCGGACCGCGGCCCTTCCTCCCCGGCCTGCCCCTACCTGCCACAACTCGGCTCGCATGAGGTACCTCTTACGATGATGCAGGTCCGCCTGCCCGACGGCTCTGTCGTCGAACATCCCGCTGGCACTACCGTGGCCGAGGTCTTGCAGTCGATCTCCGCCCGCCTCGCTCGCGAGGCGGTGGCGGCCAAGGTCAACGGCGAGGTCATCGACCTCGGCACGCGCCTGTCCGGGCCGCAGGTGGAGCTGACCGCCCTGACGCTCAACGACCCCGAGGGCCTTGAGGTCGCACGCCATAGCTGTGCGCACGTCATGGCCGAGGCCGTTTGCGCCCTCTGGCCACGCACGAAACTCGCCTACGGGCCGCCGGTTGAGAACGGCTTCTACTACGACATCGAACTCGACCACAGCCTGACGCCGGACGACTTCCTGGCGATCGAAGCCAAGATGCAGCAGATCGCGAAGGAGAACCGCCCGTTCCGGCGCTGCGACATGCCGCGCGCCGCAGCCATGGAGAAGCTCCGCACTGAGGGCAACCCCTACAAGATCGACAACGCCCAGCGCGCCGACGGCGACACGCTGAGCTTCTACGTCACCGGCGAGCCCGGCACCGGCCACTTCGAGGACCTCTGCCGCGGTCCGCACGTCCCCAGCACCGGCCGCATCGGCGCCTTCAAGGTCATGCAGGTCGCGGGCGCGTACTGGCATGGCGACGCGTCCAAGCAGCAACTCCAGCGCGTCTACGGCACCACCTTCCCCGACAAGAAGGCGCTCAAAGCCTATCTCGACCAGATGGAGGAGGCCCGCAAACGCGACCACCGCAAGCTCGGCCAGGAACTCGGCCTGTTCTTCCTCGATCCGCTGGTCGGCCCCGGCCTCGTGCTGTGGAAGCCGCGCGGCGCCGTCGTCCGACGCGTCCTCGAGTCCTTCATTCTCGAAGAGCTGCTCAAGCGCGGCTATCAGCCGGTCTACACGCCGCAGATCGCCAAGCTCGACCTCTACCGCACGAGCGGCCATTTTCCGTACTACAAGGACAGCCAGTACCCGCCGATCTTCGAGTCGGACATCGCCCGTAAACTCAACGACCTGTGGGAAGCGACGACCGCGCGCGGCGAGGCAGACGGCTTCAGCCGCGACGAAAAACGCCTCATTGATGAGATCGGCCGGGCCTATCCGAACGTCGGTCAGAAACTGTGCGAAAAGAAGTTGCAGCCAGGGCCGGGAATGGGCCACCACAATCAGCAGGTCGTCCGCGAGCTGCTCGCCGAGAGTGACGGCTACCTCCTGCGGCCGATGAACTGCCCGCACCACATCCGCGTCTACGCCTCCGAAGCCCACAGCTACCGCGAGCTCCCCATCCGCATCGCCGAATTCGGCCAGGTCTACCGCTACGAGCAGTCTGGCGAGCTGTCCGGCATGACCCGCGTCCGCGGCTTCTGCCAGGACGACGCCCACCTGTTCTGCACGCCGGACCAGTTGCTCGACGAGGTTGCCGGCTGCGTGGACATGGCCAAGCTGGTGCTGCACGTCGTCGGCCTGAAGGACTATCGCGTCCGTGTTGGGCTGCGCGACGACAGCGACAAGTACATCGGCTCGGCCGAGAACTGGGCACGGGCGCAGGAGGCCGTGCTCGCCGCCGTGAAGTCGTCTGGGATGAACTACGCGGTCGAGACGGGCGAGGCCGCGTTCTACGGCCCGAAGATCGACTTCATCGTCAAGGACTGCATCGGACGCGAATGGCAGCTTGGCACCGTGCAGGTGGACTACAATCTGCCGGAACGGTTCGACCTGAAGTACATCGGCGACGACAACCGCGAGCACCGGCCGGTGATGGTCCATCGGGCCCCGTTCGGCAGCCTGGAACGCTTCATCGGCATTCTCATCGAGCATTTGGCCGGGGCGTTCCCGCTCTGGCTGGCGCCGATCCAGGCGCGGGTGTGCTCGATCAGCGCCAAGTCGAAGGAATACGCCCAGTGGGTGTACGACGTGTGCCGCGCCGCCCCGCTGCGGGTCGAGCTGGACAACAGCGACGAGCGCATCGGGTCGAAGATCCGCGATGCGGCCATGATGAAGATCCCGTACATCCTGGTGGTCGGCGAGCAGGAAGCCGCCGACAAGACCGTCAACGTGCGCACGCGCGAGGGCAAGCAGTACGGCAACTGCGCCTTGCCCCAGTTTCTGGCCGCGTGCGCGGTGGAGATCGCAACCCGGGGCGAAGCGGCCCCCGGCGAAGCCGACCAGACTCCGCCGACATGATGCAGCGCCGGCCGCGGCCGGCCACTGCGCGAAAGGAAGGCGAACCCTATCAATCAGAACTTACGTTGCAACGAGCAGATCCGGATCTCGCCGGTCCGGGTCATCGGCGAGAACAACGAGCAAATCGGCGTGCTGACCACGTACGAGGCCCTCAAGATGGCCCGCGAGGCCGGCGTCGATCTGGTCGAGGTGTCCCCGAACGTGCGGCCACCCGTCTGTCGGCTCATCGACTACGGCAAGTGGAAGTACTCCCAGAAGAAAAACGTCAAGAAGCACCACGAGCAACTGCTCAAAGAAGTCCGGCTGCGGCCCAAGACCGACACGCACGACCGCGAGATCAAGGTCCGCCGGGCGATTAAGTTCCTCAAAGAGGGACACAAGGTGCAGTTCACGATGGTCTTCCGCGGACGGGAGCAGCACCACCGCGAGATCGGCTTCGGCATCTTCCGCCAGCTCATCGAAGCCTTCGGCACGCGCACCAAAATCGAGCGGCCGCCGGGGATGGAAGGCCGCCACATGATCATGATCCTGTCGGCGCTCAAGGGTGCGCTCGACGGGATCGACATGGTCTATCCGCCGCCGAAGGCCGAGAAGACCGCGGCCGCCCCGGTCGGCACCGTGGCACCGGCGCCGTCGGCTGGCCTGAACGTCGCACCTCGTGTTGCGGGCGTTAACGTCGCGCCGCTGTCGGGCACTAGCGTCCCGCCGGTATCGGCCACCAACGTGGCGCCGCCGGCCGGGCCGTCAGCGATCCACGTCGCGCCGGCACCGGTGACCGTGGCTCCGTCCGCAGTCGATGTTCCGCCGGCACCGCCGGCAACATCGGCGATCCATACTCCGCAAGCACCGGCGGCCGAACCGGTGTCAGTGCAAGCCACGCCGCAGTAGCCTGCGGCGTAGCGTCGGTCGAATCTGAGCGGCGAGCGGTCGGGAGCGCTCACCGCGCTGTCGCGCGCGGTTCGCGGCGACCGATCCCAACGTGAAGCGCCGGCGCGCGCTCTGCGCAGCGTCGTGTGCGGTTCGGCAACGTCCGAACCCGCTCCGCGAATGGCGGGCCGGAGGGTGGCGAGAAGGCCAAGGCCGGCAAGGGTGCCAAGCGGTTGGCATAGTTCCGGATAAAAAGGCCGCTGGGGCTGCGGTGGGACGAAGGGTGCCAAGAGTATCAAGTTTGCAGGGGGCGCAAATGGCAATCTTGAAACATGGTGAAACAGAGGTCCCGGGGGCGAGGGGCCACGGGGCCAAGGCACGGAACGGGCGCGGAGCGAAGGCGGGACGGGCCCAGGAAAAGAAGGCGCTCATGCTAGGATTACTAGCACGGCGAGAGCCACGGGGCAAGGCGCGCGGGCGGTTTCCGCGAGTTTGACGGCGGATGGCGGAGTGTGGCGGCTTCGGGCGGGGAAAGGGAGAGGGATCGAGGGGCCAAGGGATTGAGGGGCGGAGGGGCGCAGGTCGGATCACGATGGACCCGACCTACGCCCCGAAGTTTCAACTCATACGCATCCTGTTTATTT
>PMMM01000110.1 GCA_003162245.1 Phycisphaerales bacterium | reverse complement strand
GGGAAAAGTGAAATTGCTCTAGCCGCTCAGCCGCAGGTACAGCGCTTCGAGCTGATCCACCATCCGCCGCCAGTCGAAACGCTCCCGGCAATGCTCGCGGCCCACGTGCCCCAGGGCTCGCCGCCGTTCTGGATCGCGCGCCAAATCGCACAGCGCGACCGCGAACGCCGGCAGGTCGTTCAAGGGGACCAGCCGCCCGGTGCGGCCGCCCAAGACGACCTCCGGCGTGCCGTCGATGTCGAATGCGACCGCGGGGATCTGCATCAGGAGCGCCTGGACGACCGCGCGGGGCAGCCCCTCCCACTGCGACGTGTGCGCCAGGATGTCGCAGCCGGCGAGCATGGCCGGGACATCGGCCGGCGGCACGAGGCCCACCAGGCGCGTGCGGTCGCGGAGGCCGAGGCGGTCCAACTCGGCTTCGTAGTCGGCGCGCTGCGCCCCGTCGCCGATCCACACAAACCGGAGCCGTGGCTCCCGCGCGGCGGCATCCGCCATGATCGGAATGAGCTGCTCGTAGCCTTTCTTGCGAGAGAGGCGCGCGACCGTACCGACCACGACCTCGTCGTCGGCGACGCCCCACGCCTGCCGCGTCTGAGCCCGCAGGGCGGCGCGCGGCGTGAACTGCTCGATCTCCATGCCGGAGTAGATCGTCAGCAGCTTCGCCCGCGGGCAGATGCCGGCGGCCACGGTTTGCTCGATGAGCGCGTCCGCGACAGTGACGATCGCGTGCGAGCGCCGCGCCGCCAGGCGTTCGAGCCACGCGTACGCCCGCTGGACGAGTCGCGGCTGCGTGCGATTGAAGCTCATGCCGTGGATCGTGTGGACGACGTGCGGCACGCGGGCGTCGCGGGCGGCGAGGCGGCCGAGGATGCCGGCCTTGCTGCTGTGCGTGTGCACGACATCGGGCCGCAGCCGGCGAAACTCCATGTTGAGCAGTCGCCGGGCGCGCGTGTCCATCCACGGATTGACGGCGCGGATCAGCTCGCGCAGCTCGATGAACTCGTAGCCACCGCGGCGGGCGCGGTCCACGAGGCTGCCCTCGGGTCCGCGGGTGGGTCCGGTGATGAGGGTGACGCGATAGCCGCGCTGGTGCAGGCCCTCGCAGGTCAGGACGGTGTTTTCCTGGGCGCCGCCGACGATCAGCCGGGTGATGACGTGGCAAATGTGCATCGCGGGCATTATGCGAAGGCGGTCGTGGCCCGGCTAGTGGCTCTGGGCCGGTGCAAGCACTTGACGGCGGGGTGGGCCTGGGTGTACATGTCGCGTCGGTCGCTGGTGTCCGGTCGCTCGGAGCGGCCGGAAGAATAGGGAATCCGGTGCAAGTCCGGAACGACCCCGTCGCTGTGACCGGGTACGAACGCTGCAAATGTCATTGGCCGCGGGAGGCCGCACTCGCCCAGCGAGGCGCGGAGCAACGGCTGAGAAGGCGCAGCCTGTAGGAGTCGCGTGCTGCGGCGCGCGACGCACCCGGAAGTCAGAAGACCTGCCAGTGTGACCGCTCGTCGGCGCACCTTCGCGGGAAGGGCGAGCGCACATGCCCGCTTTCCTGAAGCTCTCAGCTTTCAGCCCTCAGCTTTCAGCCGCCCGGCCGTGACGGCCGCGATCGCGGACACGCCTGCCGGCGCCTGCGCGCGGGTGCACCGACTTGTTTGACGTCTCGCAGCGGCTGCGGGCCGCGCGCGACGTGCCGCGGCGCTGCCGCGTGGAGGAACGTATGCTGTTCGGGATGAAAGGGGTCGTCGGAATCGGTTTGCTCGTAGCGTTGGCGTGCACGGCGGGGGCGTACGACCTCGAGCAGGTGGACGTGGAGGCCTGGGTCGGCAGCGGCGCGAACACAGTGCTTTGGGTCGTCGATTTCTGGCCGGGCGACGGCAACCACAACAGCTTCGCGTTCGGCTACCGATTTGACGCGCCGAGCATCACGGGGATGGAGTTGCTGGACGCCCTGCAGGCAGCGAACATTGGCCTGAGCTATGCGGAGGGCGAGTGGGAGGGGTACATCACGGATATCTGGTACGTGCGGGCGGGGATCACGTACCACACCGCCGACAATTGGCCCGCCTGGTACTGGGGCTACTGGGTCAGCGGTGATCTTGGCGAGAGCTGGGAATACTCGTGGGTGGGCGCGGGGGACCGCGTCCTGTTTGATGGTGACACCGACGGATGGCTGGCACTGCCCGGCGATGACTACACGAGCGTACCCGTCACGCCGCTGGTGCCGGTGGCATTTGTCGGCGATGTGAACGGCGACGGGAAGGTCACATTTGCGGACATCGATCCGTTCGTGCTCGCGCTGAGCGGCGAGTCGGCGTATGACCGCGTGTTTTCGCACGGTCGCTACCTGAACGCGGACTGCAACGGCGACGGCAAGATCACGTTCGCGGACATTGACCCGTTCGTGGCGCGGCTCGGGCAATCGAGCACCAAATGACGAAACGTGGCCGCGGGTTCTCGCTGATCGAGCTGCTCGTCAGCATCGCGATCATCGCGCTGCTGCTGGCGATCCTGTTGCCCGGGCTCGGCGGAGCCCGGGCGCAGGCCCGGCGGATCAAGTGCGCCAGCAACCTCCGTCAGCTTGCGCACGCCTTCCACATGTACGCCGGGGACAGCGGCGGCAAGGCCATGCCGCTGGCGTACACGCGGAGCGACATCATCGGCACCGGCCCCGCGATCTACTGGTGGGGCACGAACGACGTCCGCGGCGTCGATCACACGCGCGGCTTCGTCTGGCCGTACCTCGGCAGCGACCTCCGCGTGGGCGGCGTCTACGAGTGCCCCGACCAGCCCTGGGGCACGTACGCCCCCCAGGGCAACGCCCACGCCGTCACCAGCACCTACGGCTATAACGGCTACTACCTCTGCCCTCCGCACACGCCGGGCTGGAGTTCCCCGGGGCCGGGGTGCATCGCGGACAAGCCGTGGAAGAACGTCGACGTGTTGGTGGAGCCGCAACGGCTGTTCGCGTACGGCGACACGCTGATCGACCTAGGCGGCGCGCAGCCGAAGAACAACGCGCTGCTCGATCCCCCGCTCCTGTACACGAACGGGCAATGGCGGGCGAACCCAAACCCGACGACGTGCTTTCGCCACCTGGGACGCGCGGATGTTGCGCTGACGGACGGCCACGCGGAATCGCTGGCGCCGGCCGGCGGGCGCCTCACGTCCCCACGATTCCGCGTCGGGTCGGTGGGGCCGGATAACGACCCGCACTACGTGCCCGACTGGCGGAAGTGGTAACGCCCCGGCGGTCGTTTGATTTCGCGTCGGCGGACACCTATCTTTATCATTGCGGGCCGGTGGTCCGCGCCGGAGTGCCTATGCCGTCGCTAAGCCCGGAGCTGCTGGCCATCCTGGCCTGCCCGGTGCCCGCCTGCCACGGGCCGCTGGAGCTGCGTGGCGCGCGGCTGGTCTGCGCCCGGTGCGGCCTCCGATATCCGGTGGAGGAGCGCTGGCCGGTGTTGATCCCTGACGAGGCCGAGCCGCCCCAGGAGCCTGAGCAGCGCCCGACATGACCAAGCCCAGCCACACCAACAACAAGAGCCTCGCGGTCATCAGCGACATCCATTCCAACCTGGAGGCGCTCCAGGCGGTGCTGGCGGACATCGAAGAGCGCGGCGTCAAGGAGATCATCTGCCTCGGGGACATCGTCGGCTACGGGCCCAACCCCAAGGAATGCCTCGACCTGGTCCGCAAACGCTGTCGCGTCACGCTGATGGGCAACCACGACCACGCCCTGCTCTACGAGCCGACCAACTTCAACCTGCCCGCCGAGCG
Organism: Phycisphaerales bacterium; assembly: GCA_003162245.1. Classification (GTDB taxonomy): domain Bacteria; phylum Planctomycetota; class Phycisphaerae; order UBA1845; family Fen-1342; genus Fen-1342. The sequence continues at coordinate 6,897 of PMMM01000110.1, read as the reverse complement.
CGCCTGCTACTGGACGCGGCAGGTACTCGAAGAGGAGCCCGACCGGAAGGTGCGCAACGCCCGCTGGAAATTCCTGGGCGAGCTGCCCGTGCGGCACAAGGACCGCGACGTGCTGTTCTTTCACGCTTCGCCGCGCCGGCCCTTGAACGAGTACATCTTCCCGGAGGACGTCTTTACGAACCCGCAGAAGGTCATGGCCAACTTCGACCGGCTCGATGCGCGGGTCTGCTTTGTCGGCCATACGCACCAGCCCGGCGTCTTCGTGGACGACCCGTATTTCGACCCGCCCCACGAGCTGCCCGACTCGCCCTACTACGAGGTCGAGGACGAGCGCGTCATCGTGAACGTCGGCAGCGTCGGTCAGCCGCGCGACCGCGACCAGCGCGCCAGCTTTGTCGTCGTGCAGCGCTCGCCACAGGCGCCGGGCGGCGCGAGCAAAGGCACCGTGGCGACGGCCCTGGCCTGCACCCTCGAGCAGATCGAGTTCGTGCGCGTCGAATACGACGTCGAGACCACCGTGCGGAAGATCCTCGCCGAGCCGGCGCTCGACGACCTCTTGGGGACGCGCCTGTACGAAGGACGTTGACGCACGCGGGGCCCACCGCGCGGCGTGCAGCGGTGCAGCCCGCTCCGCCGAAACCCGGGCGCCCGGAGACCGTATAAGAACGGGAGTTTCGGCCCGTGGCGGCACCAGTTCCGAGTTGCGACATCCAAATCCGTGTCCGCTACGCCGAAACGGACGCGATGGGGTATCTCCATCACGCGCAGTACTTCGTCTATTTCGAGCAGGGACGGACGGAGCTGCTGCGGCAGAACGGCGCGCGCTATCGCGACATGGAGGCCCAGGGCATTTTCTACGTCGTGGCCCGGCTCGAATGCCGGTTCCGGGCGCCGGCCCGGTACGACGACCTCCTGACGCTGACGACGGCGACGGAGCGCATGACGCCCGTGCGGGTCGAGCATGCGTACCGGCTCTCGTGCGACGGACGGCTGCTGGCCGAGGCGCGCTCGACGCTGGTTTCCGTCGGGCGCGACGGGCGGCCGCTGCCGCTTCCGGATCCGTTGTACGATCGGCTGTGCGGGGTGGTGGTTCCCGAGCGGGGTGAGTAACGTATCCGTATCGGCCGCGGCGCGCCGCCGCGCCGGCCGCCAGGCGAGGATGTGAGTATGAGCGTCACTTGTTTCCGAACGGGTTTCGCCGTCGTCGCGGTCCTCGGCTGGGCTTGGGCCGCCGTCGGCGAGCCGCCCCCCACGCCGCCCTCCCCGCCCAGTCGCCAGGGGACCCGGCCGTACACCGCCCCGGTCACGCCGCGCCCCCCGCGGGGTACGCCGACGGCGCGCAACGCGGTGGGCCTGCCACGGGTTGCGCTGGAGGTGGGGCTGGGTACGGAGACGTGGGGCCGGATCGTGGTGGAGCTCGACTCCGAGGCGGCTCCCGTGACCGCACGAAACTTCCTCTACTACGTGGACTCCGGCTTCTATGCCGGCACGGTCTTCCACCGCGTCGCGCCGGACTTCATCATCCAAGGCGGCGGCTACACGAGCGCGACGGACGCGAAGACGGTCGGGCTGCGGCGGATGATCAAGAACGAGGCGCGGACCTCGACGTTGAAGAACGTGCGGGGCACGATCGCGATGGCCCGGGCCCGACGGCCGGACTCGGCGACCGCGCAGTTCTTCATCAATGTTCGGGACAACCCGGGTCTGGATCCCAACTCCGCGGCCGGCGACGGCTGGGGTTACTGCGTGTTCGGGAAGGTAGTGGAGGGGATGGAGGTGGTGGACCGCATCAAGGCGCTNNCCCGCGCCTGCCGCAGGAGCGAACGCAGCCCGTCGAGCCGCCCGTGATCCAAAAAGTGTATCGGATTTCGCCGGAGGGGACGCCGATCCCGGTGGCGCCGTCGTCGATAATGCCGGAGCCGCCGTTGCCCCCGCCGCCCGTGGCGCCGCCGCCGGACGACGTGCCGCCGCCGCCGCAGTTGCAGGCGGAACCTCCACCGCCTCCGCCGCCTTCGCCGGCGCCGGAACCCCCGCCGCCGGTCCCGACGCCGGAGCCCCCGCCACCTGCAACGGCGCCGGGGTCTTCAGCGCCGCAGCCGCCTCCGCCCGCGCCGCCGTCAAAGGCGCCGCCGGCTTAAGCCCCACCCTGGCCAGCGCGTGGCATGGACGATCAGCCGATCGCGTCCGGAGGTCCTGGGCCGCGGGTTTCGCGCTTCTGCTCCTCCGCCGTCGATAGTCCGCGACCGCGACGCGATCCGAACCCGCCCCGCCATGGGCCGCCGCCCCACGCAATCGCCGGCGCCGTTCGGATTCGAGCACGCCGCCAACATCCTGCGCTGAAATCCCCGCTGAACGCCGCGAAAGACTTGCGGCTTCTGCGGGAGGCTGATAGACTATAATCTTGTCAGGAGGTCGAGGAGTTCACGGTGCGGGAAGGGACTTTCAAGAAAACCGACCCGGCCCCCGAACCGCTAACGCGGCTCGCTGCAACTCTACACCCGTTCGGGGTCGACCCGTCCGGCACCCGGTGCTGCTAACGTGCTCAGCCGCCTGCCGGCTCGATCGCGCCCGGCACCGGGCAGACATTTCGATCGTAGGCCGCGACGACGTTGTGACGGTGACGACGGCGTAGCTTTCTTTCGCTGTGCTACTGGCGCCTGACGCCGGCGTGATTCCGACGCGCCGTGTGATCGCGCGCCCCCGCTTAATGGGCGCAGCCCGTCCTGTCTTGGTGAAATGACGGTTCCTAGGACCAAGGTGACGTTTGCTCGCACTTCCAAAGGAGGAACAGACCATGAGAAACGCACTTCTTGTCTTGCTTGCGGCGGCCTTCACCGCATCGGCTCATGCGGCCGTCGACATCTTCGTGACGTCGGCCAACCCGCTGAATGCCGGGTACATCGGCGGACTCACGAACCCCGCCCTGAACCTCGATCCGACCGGCGATGCACGACGGGATGAGTCCCCGTTGGACAACCCACTTTACGTGTTGGATCGCAGAGTCGCCTTCCAGCCCACGCCCACCATGCCGACGATCAACCCACTGACTGACGGCGATACGCTGTACATCTGGTTCCAGTTCAACCACGAGAACAGCGTCGCTACCCAGGTTCAGGGGATCCACATCGGCTGGAGGACTACGCCTCCGGGTATGATCGCCGACTTGGCGTACTACGTCGTCGACAACACTCTGGGTGACAGCGTCGATGACGGTGGTGCCACGGTAGGCAAGCGGTGGGATGGTGCGTACACCGGCCCCAATGATCCGGAATTCAAGCAGAACCCGCAGATTCTGGCCGCTGTCCAGACCATTGGGCTGCCGAAAGCCAACGCGATTCATCGCTGGGATTCCAGCGTACCCGATTGGAGCGGCGGTTCTTCGGCCAACATGCCGGGCGAGAATCTCCAGGGTCAGTATCTGACCACCGCCCCGGGCCGGTCGACCATCTTCCTGCTCGGCGCGATCAAGGTTCTTCCGGGCATCCAGCGCCTGACCCCGTACATCGGCGAGCTGGGCATCAGCTACCAAGGTGGCGTCCAGTTCGAGACGCAGAACGTGTACGGCTTCTGGACTCCCGAGCCCGCCGGCGTGCTGCTGCTCGCGCTGCCCGGATTCGCGCTCCGTCGGCGGTAGCCGGGGGCCGCAACCGGCAGAAGCAAAACCCATCTACACGTCTGACGCCGAGCGGCGGCAGCGGTGCTGCTGACCCATCCGCCCCTCGTCGCTGCCGAACAGGCCGGCGCGCTCCTGCACGGCCGCGTTGAAATCGCAGCTTGCTTGAGCAACAATTCCAGTAGCGGCGCATACCCGGTGCTGCGGCGGACTTGGACTCCGTGCTTTCGGGCCACCACGCGGGAGAAAACGCCATGAAACGGCGTGCGACCGACAGATTCCATGCTTGCGGCACGTTGACGGCCGGTGGCGGCCAGGTGGGCCTGTACCGGCTCGACGCGCTCGAACTGGCGGGCCTCGGACGCCTCGCCGACCTGCCGTACTCCATCCGCATCTTGCTCGAAAACGTGCTCCGCAACGTGGACGACTTCGCCGTGCTCGAAGATCACGTGCGGGCGCTGGCCGCCTGGAGCCCCGCGTCGCGGGGCGAGCGCGAGATCCCCTTCAAGCCCGCCCGCGTCCTCCTGCAAGACTTCACCGGCGTCCCGTCGCTCGTCGACCTGGCCGCCATGCGGTCCGCCATGCAGCGCCTCGGCGGCGACCCGCGCCGGATCAACCCGCAGATCCCTGTGGACCTCGTCATCGACCACTCGGTGCAGGTCGATCACTTCGGCCGCGTGGAAGCGCTCGATCTCAACGCCAAGCTGGAGTTCCACCGCAATCGCGAGCGGTACGAGTTTCTCCGCTGGGGACAGAACGCCTTCGAGAACTTTCGCGTCGTGCCGCCGGCCACCGGCATCGTGCACCAGGTCAACCTCGAATACCTGGCCAAGGTTGTGCTGCGGCGGGACGCCGGTGGCCGCCCCGTGGCTCTGCCCGACACCCTCGTCGGCACCGACAGCCATACGACGATGATCAACGGCCTCGGCGTGCTGGGCTGGGGTGTCGGCGGCATCGAGGCCGAGGCCGCCATGCTGGGGCAGCCCCTGTACATGCCCATGCCGGAGGTGGTGGGGTTTCGGCTGACCGGCCGTTTGCGGGAAGGCGCGACCGCCACGGACCTGGTGCTCCGCGTGACCGAGCTGCTGCGCGCGCTCGGCGTGGTCGACAAGTTCGTCGAGTTCCACGGGGATGGGCTGGCGGCGCTGAGCCTGCCCGACCGGGCCACGCTCGCCAACATGGCGCCGGAGTACGGCGCGACGATGGGCTTCTTCCCGGTGGACGACCGTACGCTCGAATACCTGCGCCTGACCGGCCGCACCGCCGACGAGGTGGACCTCGTCGAGCGCTACTGCAAGGAGCAGGGGCTGTTCCGCACGGCTGCCAGCCCGGATCCAAAATACACGCGAACCGCCGAGCTGGACCTCAGTACCGTCGAGCCCGCCCTGGCCGGCCCCAAGCGGCCGCAGGACCGGGTGCCGTTGTCGCAGATGAAAGCGGCCTTCCGCCGGGCGCTCGAGGCGCCGGCCGCGGAGCGCGGCTTTGGTCTGGGCCCGGCCGCGAACCGCGCGCTCGCCTCGTGGGACCTTGAGGCGCCGCTGGCGCAACACACCGTCAGTCCGGCGGGGGCGGATCGGTCTCGGGCGGCGGACGTGCGCGCCGTTGCCGCGACCGCCACGTTGCGGCACGGCGCAGTCGTCATCGCCGCGATCACGAGTTGCACGAACACGAGCAATCCGTCGGTCATGGTTGCGGCGGGATTGGTGGCCAAACGAGCCGTCGAACGGGGCTTGACGGTGAAACCGTGGGTCAAGACGTCGCTGGCGCCTGGATCGCGCGTCGTGACCGACTACCTGACGCAGTCCGGCCTGGCGCCGTTCCTCGACCGGCTCGGCTTCCAAACGGTGGGCTACGGATGCACGACGTGCATCGGCAACAGCGGGCCGTTGTCGGAGAATGTTCGCCAGGCCGTTGCGAAGGGCGGGTTGGTCGTCGCCTCGGTCCTGAGCGGCAACCGGAATTTCGAGGGGCGCATCAACCCGGACGTCAAGGCGAACTACCTCGCCTCGCCGCCGCTTGTCGTCGCCTACGCCTTGGCTGGGACGGTCGACATCGACCTGCTGGCCGAGCCGCTGGGTCGCGACGCCGCGGGTCAGGCGGTGTTCCTCAAGGACGTGTGGCCGCTCCAGGCCGAGGTCGATGCCCTCGTGACCCGCTTCGTGGGGCCGGAGATCTTTCGCCAGCGGTACGCGGACGTTTTCACCGGCCCGCCCGAATGGTCCCGCCTGGCCGCGGGCGGCGACATGGTGTACGCCTGGGATGAGGTCAGCACCTATATCCAGGAGCCCCCGTTCTTCACCGATTTGGCGCCCGAGCCGCCCCGCATCGCCCCCATCCAGGGGGCCCGCTGCCTGGCTGTGCTCGGCGACAGCGTCACCACCGACCACATCAGCCCCGCCGGCGCCATCGACCCGAGCTCCCCCGCGGGCCGCTATCTCCAGGAGCACGGCGTCGAGCCTGATGACTTCAACAGCTACGGATCGCGCCGGGGCAACGACCGCGTCATGACCCGCGGCACCTTCGCCAATCCACGCCTGCGAAACCTGCTCTTGCCCGGCGTCGAGGGTGGGCTTACCCGCCACCTGCCGAGCGGTTTCCAGATGAGCATCTTCGACGCCGCCATGAAGTACAAGGAGGCGCAGACCTCACTGATCATTCTGGCCGGCAAGGACTACGGGATGGGCAGTTCGCGCGACTGGGCGGCCAAGGGAGCCGTGCTGCTCGGTGTGCGCGCCGTCATCGCGGCGAGCTTCGAGCGGATTCACCGCAGCAACCTGGTCGGCATGGGCGTGCTCCCGCTCCAGTTCCACGCCGGCGAGACCTACGAGTCGCTCGGGCTCACCGGGCACGGGTTCTACGACGTGCCCGACCTCGCGGGAAAACTCAAGCCGCTGCAGGATCTGACGGTGATCGCCTCCGACCCCGAGGCCGGCACCCGGGTCGAGTTCAAAGTGACCGGTCGCCTCGATACCCCGGTGGAGGTCGAGTACTACCGGCACGGCGGCATCCTGCCGTACGTCTTGCGGCAGATCATCGCGAAGAACCGAACCGAATAACGATAAACGCCCGATGAAATGTTTCTTGCAGAATGCTTCAAGCTGTTNNGCGGTGCGCGCCGCGCGCGCTCGGATTTCGAAAACGCCGAAATCTCGAAACTCCAGGCGGTTGCCTACTCCCAGCTCATGGACGATCTCGTCCAAAAAGTCCTGGATGATCCGCTTAACCACCACCCGCTTGCTGCCGGTCTTGTCCGCGATCCGATCGACCATGTCTTTTTTCGTTAC
>PMMM01000016.1 GCA_003162245.1 Phycisphaerales bacterium | reverse complement strand
GTGGCGTACGTTTGCCACGCCGCGCCGCTGAAGCTCGAGGACTCGCTGGCCATGTACTGCGTCGGGTTGCCCGTGCAGACGTTGTTCAGCGTCACCGTGCGGCTCGTCGTGGATGCCGCCCCGTTGTTGATCGCGAACGACGTGATCGTCGGCGCCGCCTCGCTGAGCGCGATCGTGTCGTTGCGAGCGGCGGACTCCCCGGTGGCACCCTTGACCTTCAGGTAGACCGTCTTCGTGCCGTTACCGGCCGACAGCGTGAAGCTCGGCGCCGTGGCGTACGTTTGCCACGCCGCCCCGCTGAAGCTCGAGGACTCGCTGGCCATGTACTGCGTCGGGTTGCCCGTGCAAACGTTGTTCAGCGTCACCGTGCGGCTCGTCGTGGACGCCGCCCCGTTGTTGATCCCGAACGAGGACACCGCCGGAGGAACTTGGATGGTGAACGTCGTCGCGGACGAGGCCGTCTCGGCCACGTTCGAAGCTGACGTTATCTTGATCCGGTAATCGGTTCCGGCGACTTGATCCGCAGGGACCGTCCACGCGAGGGACCGGATGTTTGCGGTCGAAGCGGCGATCGTGCGGCTCAGCGCGGAACCCTTGTACAGTTCGACACGCACCGTAGAGCTCGTGAACCCGCTCCACGTCACGGTATACGTCTGTCCGGTGCACCAAGTCACACCGGAGGCCGTCGGGTACGTAACTTCGCTGATGGGAATCAGCACAAATGCGAGGGTGGCCCTGCTCTGTGAACTGGCCGACGGTGAGGCGGCCACCACCAGCGCATCGCGGCCGTTCTGTCGCACCGTATGTGCGACTACCTGCCCACAGGACCATGCCATACTATCGGCACTTAGCGGTACAGCCGCACTTGCCGGGTCGAGCATCACGATGCCCTTGATACACTTCACCCCCGGCTTAATGTCTTCGCGCCACACTGTTTTCTGTTCAGCCGTGAGGTTCGACATCGCGACTGCCTGGTCCGCAGCCCCAAAGGCGGCCGACCACCCGAATTGGACTGCGACCCACCCGTACAGAGCTGCACATGGGATCGTACCGACCCCTGTCCAGATTCCCGCAACACACCCAACACTCGCGAGCGCGGCGACATCGTTTACTGGATTCGACACAAAATTCGCGAGCGTGTTGCGCGCAGTGCCAGCGGCAAAGGTCGCAACCGTGTCCGCGGCATCGCGAAGCTGCTGGGCGGTCGGCGTCGGCACGCGGCTACCGCCAGCCAGCTTGTTCATCAGCGCCGGGTTAATATCCGCAGTATTCAGAGTTGCGCCTAGGTTCAGTGAGTGCGCCGCGTCGGTCATCAATAGACCCGGCGTGTTCTTGACGTGGATCAGGCAATAAACCGGGTTTCCGCTGCCGTAGAAGGCAAATGCGTAGAGGCCGCCTGCACTCCCCGGGGCTCTCGTTTGGTAGCGAAAACGCCCCTGCGCATCAGTATACGGACCGAGCATGCATACTTGCTGCATGGCGTCGTCAATGCCGACGCGGAAGTTCGGGACGGGCAATCCAGCGCTTGTCTTGACAGTGCCATTGAAGGCCGCAATCTGGCCTGGCAGGTATTCAATATGCTCAGGCACGACGCTGATCACGTAGGTGATTCCGGAAAGTGTCGGCTGCGGACCCTGGTCGTTTGCGGGATACATTCGGCCAAGGTCGGCAAGTGTAGCCGCGCACTGCGGCGTGAGGCCGTATACGATTGCCTGGCCCGTCCGTGGATCCTCTTCCGTGTACTCAAACCAGATGTCAGAGGAATCTGCGAGCAGGAAGCGTTCTGGCCGTGCAACCACGACCCCAAACCGGTCATACACTGCCTGCGCTGCGGTCGCGAGCAATACGGGATCCTGGTGTGGCGCGAGGCCTGACCAGCTCATCAGGATGTCGTCGGACGATGCGTCAACGGGAACCAGAACGACAATATCCGCTGACTCGTCGTCGCCGGCGGGTAGAGAAACAGCGTAGGCGACGATGTGACCGGCCAGGTCGTAGTAGGGTTCCCCCAACAACGGGTCGGGGTCCGCCGTGGAGTGGTACAATTCGGACCCGGTTGGCCCGGTGTCTCGGCCGTAAGTGCTCCCGGAAACGACCGCCGCCACGATCATCACGCACCATAACAATTGACTACGCTTGGCGCTCACGTGTGTGTCTCCTTTGGCCCGAGAAAACCGTCGAAGTTGCTCTGTCGAAAAGGTCGTCGTCGAAGAGAATCAGGATGCTGTGGACGATGGCTTTGAGCAGCATGGCACGGCGCTGGCCGGAGCGGGCGCTCACACTGGCGCCCAGACGCCGCTTGATCATGCTGAACGCCGTCTCGACTGGCCAACGGGGAGTTCCCGGATCCCGGCGCGGCGGCACCGCGAAGTGCCCGGCCGGCGGCTCCCCGTACAGGGTGCATCCCACATTTTTCTGTGAGTGGCGGTTGAGTGAGTATCGGCCAGATACCCCGGCAACGCCCCGCTAGCGTCATCGCGCCTGACTCCCACTATCCCAAAAAACCAAGAACTGAGGGCAGCATTCTAGCATCGGGTGCACGCCCGGTCAAGGCGTGATCGGACGTTTCCCGGGTGCCTTCGCCCGACTCCGCTGCCGGGCCGTGAAGGGCCATTGTACGGCGTCAAGCCCCTTTCGCGCCCGAAGTCCCCACGCTTTTCCCGGGTGTCGGGGGCGGAACGAGCCCGCCGAGGCCCTTGCTGCCGGGTGAAGAAGCTTCCGATAGCCCCAGGAACGCCGCGTTTCCCCCGCCGGGCGGAGAGGCTCCGCCTGGATTATCGGAACCAGGGCGCTTTGGAGCAGCTTGCGGCGTCATCCGCAAGGCACCACGCCAACTGCGGGCCGACGCAGACGCTGGATGCGTTCCAGGACCGCGGCGAGCTGTTCTCCCTCGAGGACGGCCATCCCAACGTCTACGCCCCGCACAAACGCCCCTTCCGCACCATCATCCCCGCCTTCGTCACCAAAGACGGCCAGCCGTGGCTCTCCTTCGGCGTGATGGGCGGCGACGCCCCGCGCTGGTACCACACCGGCTCATCGGAGCCCACCGGCGAGACGATGACCGACGGCGGCACGGTC
>PMMM01000262.1 GCA_003162245.1 Phycisphaerales bacterium | reverse complement strand
TCAGCACGACGCAGATCTACACGCACCTGACCGGGCAGAGCGTCAAAGAGGCCTACGACAAGTCGCACCCGCGCGCCTGACGCCGCGCGGCCGACGCAGCCACCAATGCGCAAGCCAAGACGCCAGGCTCATCCGCCTGGCGTCTTCTTTATGTACACCGGCGGCGACCGCACGTGCCGTGGCCGCGTGCGCCGGCATCTGGCCCGCGCGAGCGCCGGCAGCGTACCTTATCCTGCGGTCACCGCCCCGTTGATGGTCTGCCAGATCCCGTAGACGCTCTCCCCCACGGCGCGGATCATCACCGCCGCCGCGAGGACGATCAGGCCCAGCATGACGGCGTATTCGACCGCCGTTGGTCCGTTTTCCTCGCGCAGCAAACGTTGCAGCGTAGCAACCGCCGCGATATATGCCCACATCACTGCCGCTCCGTCGCGTGAGGCCAGAAGCCCCGCTACCTAAGAATACGAATCGTCCGGCCTGCGCCGCAAACCGCGGCCCCAAAAGGTGAGACCGAGGCCGTCCTGACCTTTTTTCTCGGAACGGACTGACACAACGCGGCCCCGGCCGTCGCCCAACTCGCCCGCGACCGATAGAATGCCGACGGCATCGTGGGCGTGGCCGTACGCGGGGCGTACGGTAGCGGGCCACCGTGCGCCTGCACGATTTACGGCCAGTGTCCACGCCGAAGCGACTCCCCGCGGGCGTAGAATCAAGCGGTCTGTCTCGCCGAATCGCCTACAGGAGGGCGAAATGAGGCTCGCATCAGTGTCGCATGTCGTCCCGTTCGCGTTGCTCGCGTTGCCGCTGCTGCTCGTTGCCGGCTGCCCGATGGATGCGGCCCAACTCTCCGGCACCCTGCCGCTGACGAGCGGAACGTACTGGGTGGAATACGCCGATGGCCAACTGGCAGCCTACGAACTCCCGGAACAGCGCACCGACGGGGGCAAGTGGTACGCCATATCGACCGACGTTCCGCAGTGGTACACGGGGCCAGCGCTATACGGCGTGAATCCGGATGGCACCTGGGCGCGCATTACCAGCGATCCGAACTTGACCCTCGACGACATACTGGTCGTTTACGACCCGAAGCCATCGGCGGCGCCGCTCGTGCGCTAACCCATCCAGCACGCAACGTGCGGCGTCGTTCAGCCGGTCTGAGCCTGAAGCAAGTTGGCCAACCCCTGCGCCCATGCGTTCAGCGTGCTGCGCACGAGTCCCGGCAGCACGCCCAGTCCGATCTGGAGCGCAATCGCTGCGCAGCCGCTCAGTGCCAGGAACCCGCCGCTGCCGATCGTCAACAACGTCACCTTCCACGTCTTCATGTAGTGCCTCCGCTCGAAACGGGCTGCCTCCGGATTTCCACAAACCCAACGCGACACTATAGGCCGTGTCCTTCCGAGTACAAGCTATAGACGGCGGCTTGCAGGCGTATCCGCCCCGTGCATAATGCCGCGACGCCGCCGCTCGGCGCCAGGTGACTACCGGCCATGTTGAGACAGTGCATCCCGAGCGCCGCTTCCGGCCGCACGCTTGCCCGCCGCGCGTCGTGCCCGGTGTTCGTGCTGGGCGCGGCCCTTTGGCTGACCGGCTGTGGCCCCGGCGGCCCCCTACGCTGCCATCTGAACCCGGACGTGCAGCGCCCCTCGCCCGGCGTCGTCATCTTTCTGGCCGATGGCCTCCCGCCCGGGCTGGTCGAGCAAGGCTGCGCGGAGGGCTGGCTACCCAACATCCAGAAGCGGTTCTTCGAGGGCGGCGCACACGTCCGCCGCGCGGCCTCGACGGTCCCGTCGATCACCTACGCCGCCGTGGCGTCCATGTTCACCGGCGTCCTCCCCGAGCAGCACCAAGTGGTCGGCAACCGCTGGTTCGACCCCGAGCAGGCGCTGTTTCGCAATTACGTCAAGATCGCCTACTACGACGCGATCAACGCCGACTGCACCCGGCCCACGATCTACGAACGCCTCCAACCGGCCGCTTGTGCCAACATCCAGACCGCCCTGCGCCGCGGCGTGACGTACAACATCGCGAACTGGGCGGTGTCCGGCATGTTGTGGTTCTTCTGGGACTTCACCGCGGTCGACAAGCTCAGCGTCAGCTCCACCGGCGAGGTTGTCGGTTGGGCCAATTCGCAGCGCCATTGGCCGACGATCCTGACGTACTACTTTCCAGCATTGGATACGGTCGGCCACCGGTTTGGACCCGGGTCGCCGCGCTACGACCGCGCCATCCGGCACGTGGACTATCAAATCGGGCGCGTCTGCGACTGGCTGGAGCACGAGGGGCTGCTGAAGACGACTTATATCGTCCTGCTGAGCGACCACGGGATGATCGCCGTGCAACCTGGCGGCCACGTCGACACGCTCACTCTGGTGCGCGACACCTGGGGCCGCAAGGCGACGGACCACGTGGAGCAGGGCGACCCGCGCTGGCTGCGGCAGGCGTACTACGACGACTTTGACACGATCGTCAACGACCTGGACGGCCGTTGCACCTCGCTGCACATCCGGAGCTGCGCCGGTTGGCAGGTCCGGCCGACGCCCGCGGAGGTCCAGACGGTGATCGAGGCCCCGCCGCCCAAAGCCCAGCTCTGGAACATCCCGGGCGTCGAATTGGCGGCCTACCTCGTGGCCGACGACGATCTCCTGCTGCGCTCCGGCCCCCGCCAGGCCCGAATCCGCACCCGCGCCGGCCCAAACGGCACCGAATACGCCTATGTGCCCGTGCCCGACGACGTACTCGGTTACGTGGGCGACCCCGATCTCGCCCGCTTCGTCTCGGCTGGATACCACGACTCGCGCGCCTGGCTTCACGCCACCGCCGATCAGCGGCTGCCGGACCTGGTCCCGCCGCTGATGTCGCTGCTACACGCCCGGCGGGCCGGGCAAGTGGTACTTTTCGCCCAGCCCGGCTACAGTTTTGGGGCCGAGCGCGGTGGACATGGCGGTATTGACCGCGACGAGCGGCTGATGACGTTTGCGCTGGCGGGTCCCGGTATTACGCCGGGTACCGTCATCGACACCGCCCGCGCGGTCGATGTGACGCCGACGCTGCTCGACCTGCTCGGCGTCGTTCATGACACGGGGGAGTTTGAAGGCGTCTCCCTGGTGGACGCCGGCTTGCTGTCTGCGGAAGTGGGAAGACCGGCGGAATGATCGGCAAGACCGCGGCTGCAATCATCGGTGCTGTGTTGGTCGTCACGGCCGTGTTGTGGGCGGGACACGGCAAGGGCGCACCGGCGCCCCCGGCCTCGCAACCGGGCAACAGCGTGTTGTGCGGCGGCGCGCGCTATCGTGGGCTGTCCGTGCAGGTCGCCTCGGGGTGGTACCAGCCGCGCGAGAAGTACGGCCGCCTGTTGCAGGAGATCGCCGACCTGGGCGCCAACACCGTGCTCTTCTGCATTCCCGGCTACATGGAGCACGCTCAGACGCAGTACATCTACATGGACCTGCGGAAAGTTCCGCCGCCCGAGGACTTCAAGTGGATTATCGGCCGCGCCCGCGAGCTCGGCCTGTGCCCGATCCTCATGCCCATCGTGCTCCTCAAGAACCCGCGCGGCAGCGAGTGGCGCGGTGTCATCGAGCCTCCCGACTGGGAGGAGTGGTGGCGGCAATACTACGACTTCGCCCTCTTCTTCGCCGATCTGGCGCGCGAGGGCCGCGCCGACGCCCTGATCGTCGGCTCCGAGCTGGTCAGCACCGAGAAGTACACCGACAAATGGGTCGAGCTGATCGAGCAATGCCGCAAGCGGTTCTATGGCGGGAAGCTCGGGTATTCTGCCAACTGGGACCACTACCGCCCGATCCAGTTCTGGGACAAGCTCGACTTCATTGGCATGACCAGCTACTACACGCTCGCCGACAAGAACAGCCCGACTATCGAGGAGATCGTCGAGCGCTGGGAGCCCATCCGCAAAGAAGTCCTCGCGTGGCAGCATGAGGTTGGCAAGCCTCTCCTGATGACGGAGGTCGGCTGGTGTAGCCAGGAGGGCGCCGCGAAGGCCCCCTGGAACTACTACCAGAACCAGGTCGCGACCCCGGCCGGGATGGAGGAGCAGCGCCGGCTCTACGAGGCGTTCATCCGCGCGTGGGACGACACGCCCGAGCTCATGGGCGTCATCTGGTGGGAATGGGAGGCGTCGGAAGGTGGCTCCGGCGACTTTGGCTATTCACCCAAGGCCAAGCCCGCCGAGCAGGTTCTCCGCCAGTGGTTCAAGGCCGGTCGCCCGACGACGAGCGCCCCCGCCAGCGAGAACCCTTGATCGAGATCAACGCCGGCGGGACCGCGCAGGCCATACGGGAGGCGTTGCGGCATGGCCGACACGGAGTGGAGCAACGACTTGCACGCCGTTTCAGCGGGCGATCCGGATGCGCTGCAGCGTTTGATCCTCTGCTGCCACGTTTCGCTCCGCGCGGCCGTGGCGGCAGCGCTGGCGAACGACCTCCGGCACCGTCTCGACGCGGATGACGTGCTGCAAGAGGCCTACGCCAAGGCGTTCCGCGCGCTCGGACAACTCCCCGCGACCCGCACTGACCCGCCACCGGTGACGTTCGACAACTTGGGCCACTTCTCCAAATGGCTCGAGGCAATTGCTCTGAATCAGCTTCGCGACATGCAGGACGCGCTGCGGCGGCAGAAACGCGACGTGGCCCGCGAGGCGGCGCATGCCCTCGCCGTCCCGGCCAGCGACTCGTACCCGCGGCTCATCGACCAACTGGCCGCCACGGAGCCCACGCCGAGCCGGCAAGTCGCGCGCGCGGAGGCCGTGGCGGCGGTTATGTCTTCGCTGGCCCGGCTGCCCGAGGAACAACGCGAGGTCCTGCGGCTGCGGTTTCTGCGCGACGTGCCGTTCGAGGAAATCGCCGCCGGGCTGGGCAAGTCCGTCGACGCTACCTACATGATCTGCCATCGCGGCCTGAAGACCCTCCGCGGGCTGCTCGTGTCGATCACGCAGTATCTGACGCACCTGTAGGCGTCTGCCACGGCGGGCGGCGGACAATTCTTGCGATCTTGGTCGTTAGATCGCCGACGCGGCGCCGTCTATCAAGCTGAGACGAGTGCGCAGCCACGCCGGGTGGTCCGGGTCGGGGCACAGCGCGTCACGGGCCGCCGGTCATGGCGCCGGCCGCACCTGCAACAACGAAGATGGAGGAACCACGATGAGAACAGCAACACAGCGACCAGCGTTGGCCACGCTATTGCTTGGGACCCTCGCCCTCGGCCTGGCCAGCGGCGTAGCCGTCGGCCAGCCCGCCGTCTGGGGCGACATCAACGGGGACGGCCGGGTGACGTTCGCCGACATCGACCCGTTCGTGGCTACCTTGGCGATGAACCCGCCACGGCACGCCGAGCCGATTGCCTGGTACCCGCTCGACGGCACTGCCGCCGACTACAGCGGCTCGGCGAATCACGGCTTTGTGCAGGGCGGCCTGGCCTACGGCCCGGGGATCATCGGTCAGGCGGCGTTGTTCAACGGGGCGGACAGTACGCTGGCGCTCTCCGAGCCGCTGGCGCTCGCCAGTACCGACTACACGATCGCGTTCTGGCTGCGCGTCGGGCCCGAAACCGCCGGGCAACAGGGCTACATCCTGCACTCGCGCGGCACCGGCGGCGGAAGCGCCGACCAGGCCCTGGTGGTCGCGCTGGAGGCGACGCCCGAGCCGTCGCTGTGCATCGCCCAGAGCGGCCAGGTGCTCTCGGCGATCCCGGCCGGGCAGGTCTGCGACGGCGTCTGGCACCACGTGGCGTTCACGCGAACGTTCGCCTCGATGCGCGTGGACTACTACCTCGACGGCGCTCCCGTCGGCTACGGCACCTTCACCGCCGCGGAAACCGCCGCGGCGCAAACGTGGATCGGTGGCGCCGTGGACAACTGCGTGCCGGGCCGGTGGTTCAACGGCGAGCTGGACGCGCTGCGGGTGTACGACCGTGTCACCTCCCCAACCGAGATCAACGCGCTTGCGCTGCCGGCGTGGGTGCAACGCCACCCGGCCAGCAGTCCGCCCGGCCGCTACGGCCACGCCCTGGTTTACGACTCGGCCCGGCACGTGACGGTCCTCTTCGGAGGGTGGCACGGAGACGTCACGAATGACACGTGGGAATGGAACGGCCGAAACTGGACGCTCCGCACCCTACCGACCAGCCCAACGCCCACGCGGTACAATCAGGGGATGGCGTATGACAGTGCGCGCCACGTTGTGGTCGTGTTCGGCGGCATGGGCGACCAAACCCCCGGGTTCAATGGAGACACGTGGGAATACGACGGTAACACCTGGGTGCAGCGTTTTCCGTCCGTTAGCCCCTGCCCGCGCGCGACGACGATGGTCTACGACAGCGCACACGGCAAGGTCGTGCTTTTCGGCGGTAGCGCTTCGGGCATCCCCTACGGCGACACGTGGGAATGGGACGGCGCTCAGTGGACGAACGTGACGCCCAGCGATCCGAATTCCAGTCCGTCACCTCGGGCTCTCCCGGCAATGGCATACGATAGCCACCGCGGTGTAGTTGTCCTGTTCGGTGAGCAGAGCGGGCCGTGCACAAATGACACGTGGGAGTGGAACGGACAGCAGTGGTCCCTGCGTTCGACAACTGGTCCGGCGCCTCGTTCGTGTAACTCGGGCATGTTCGTCTACGACGAGCGACGTGGCGTCTGTGTACTCTACAGCGGGAAATGCGAGTACCACACCTACGACGACACGTGGCAATGGGATGGGACGGAATGGCGCGAGGCATCGGCGCCCGCTTCACCGCCAGCCCGAAGTTCAGCGGCGATGGCGTACAACAGCGACGATGGGAGCATTCTGATGTTCGGCGGTTATCCGACGATCTCGGAGACGTGGCAATACCGTCTGCCACGCTGAGCACGCCATTCAAGAGGACGCATCGAGTAGGCCGGGTCGGCAACGATCCGGCCTACGGCATTCCCTGCGCCGTCTCGTCCACGTACGCTCCGTCCCGCATGATCACGTGCCAATACTGCTCCCAGAATGCCTTGTCGGTTCCGCGCTTGCCGTGGGCCTCGGGCGATGGCTCGCCGATGTCGAGCAACGCGAGATTCTGGTCAAGTTCGAGACGCGCGCCGTGGACCCTGACCTCGTCTGCCGCCCCGACGGCCGTCCAGAGGTCGAGGTGGGCGCCGGGAAGGGCGGGCGAAGTCCAAACCAGTCTGACGTTTACGGCGAATGCGTCCGGCATGGAATCCCGCCACTCTGGGATCGCAATCCGGGGGCTGGGAACGTACGGCTCGTCGTCACTGACAGGCAGGTCGAGAAATGCGTACGCCCAAACCCGCGCCGGCTCGACCGCCGGCCAGCCCAGCTCTGCGAGCCGCAGCGGGTCTACTGGCGGTGGCGCGAGCCCGTCCATGTGGTTGGGACGCAGGATCATCACCACGGGTACCTTGCCCCAGTGTGCGAATTGTCGCTCCGGTCCGCGCAGGGAGTCTTCGAATCCGTCCAGCTTGTTGCCCTGCCCCCAGGCCACGACGGCCGGACGGTGGTCATCGAAGAACCGATCTACAATGGCCAAGCCCTCTTGGAGTTGGCCGAAGTGCCAGACCGTGGAGCGGAAGTCGCCCGTCGCCGCATCGACGACGCTCAAACGTGTCGGATACTCATCCGGGTGGTTGGCGACGACGACCAACTCGTCTCCGGGCAGACCGTCTAGGTCCCCGGCCGCGAAGCCCGTCGGGCGCCAATACCAAGCGTCTGGCGCGTCAGGCCAGCGCCGTGGCGGCCGTGGCACTGGATTGCGTCGCCACAGCTCGCGGCCGTTGGGATCAAACGCGATCAGGGTGGACCCCGCGGTGTCCAAGGGATCGTGACAGCCGACGACGACGACTTGCCGACCGTCGGCGAGCTGCGCGATCGCTGGCTCGGGGACGAACACGCGATAAGACGATTGTTCGAGCCAAGGCAACCGCTCCGGCACGCTGGAGTTCCCGTAGTAGGCCAGAAGGTCCTTGTGATTCTCCGACCGAATGATCTTCGCGATGCGCCGGGCCGCCGGCGCCTGCACGCGGGTGCCATGCAGGGACAACCAGCCAGCAGCGCCCGCGAGCACGAGCGCGCCGAGAATGGCGAATGCGCGCAAGCTCCGATGGCGGTCCCGGCGCGGGACACGAACGCGCTGATCAACCTCCAGCGCATGCAGCGCCTCCGCGGCCGACGCCAAACGCTCCTCCCGCCGCTTCGCCATCAGCCGCAACGCCAGACTCGCCAGCACCGGGTCGACGCTCTTGCCGACCCTCCGCGGGTCCGCAGGCTCCTCGTCCAGAATCCGCCGAATCGTCGCCGTCGGCGTGTCGCAGCGAAACGGCGTCCGCCCCGTCAGCATCTCGTACAGCACCACGCCGGCCGAATACAGATCGGTGCGGCGATCGATGTCGCTCTCGCCGCGGGCTTGTTCCGGGCTCATGTACTCCGGCGTACCGAGGATCGAACCGTCCACGGTCACCTGGGTTTGTGCACCGCGAATGCGGGCGAGCCCGAAGTCGGCGAGCTTGACGAAGGGACTCAGGGATTGAGGGATCGAGGGACCAGGGGAGGCGGCCGATTTCGTGGCCGCGGAGCCCGAGGCCCTCAATCCCTCCATCCCCGACTCTCCCAACCCCCCGCCGTCCAGCAGGATGTTGGACGACTTCACGTCCCGATGAACCAGCCCCGCCGTGTGGGCCGCGTCCAAACCCAGCAGCAGCTCGCGGAAGACGCGGCGGGTAACGTCCGCCGGCAGTGCTCCCCGGTCGTGGATTACCGCCGCCAGGCTCGGCCCATCCACGTACTCCATCGCGATGTAGCGCACGCCGCGCTCCTGGCCGATCGCGTGGACCGTGACAATATTCGGATGTTGCAGGGCCGCGGCCGCCTTCGCCTCGCGCTCGAAACGAGCCAGCGCGCCGCGGTCGTGCACGAGATCGGGGCGCAGCATTTTCAGCGCGACCGTGCGGTTCAGGCTCTCCTCGTACGCTTTGAGCACCAGCCCCATTCCGCCGCGGCCGATGAAGCCGGTGATCCGATAAGGCCCGAGCTCGGCGCGATATCGGGCGTCCGCAGCGCGACGCAAGAGGCCCTGTGCGATCAGCTCTTCGACCCGCCCGTTGCCCGACTGCATGTGCGTGAGCAGTTCCAGGTGCTCCCGCAGGTCGCCGGCCAGCTCCGGATGAGCCGCGAGCAAGGCGGCCTCGGAAACGGGCTCGCCGGACTTCCGCCGCCTCAGGAACTCATCTAGGACGCGTACCACCCGCACCTCGTGGGCGGCGTCGGGGCTGCTGGTTGTGTCATCAGCGGCGTCGGGCAAGCGCGGTACCCCTTCGGTGACCATCAGGACCTACATCCCAGGATACCGAAACCACACCCACCATGTCACGCAAAGCTACGGCGCCGTCGCCGGGTCACTGAGCGGTTTACGCGAAGCCGCGCTTGCCAAACCCATTCCTCATGCAAACAATCAGATGTTCGGGCTAGAATGGTGGTGCGCTCGTCGTGGGACGATCCGCGCTGCGATTCGCAACCGCGAGGGCGATAGAGCCATGTTGTTCAAGCACGTCGGCGGGACCGGGTTGCTGCTGTTCGCCAGCGTCGCGTTGTGCAGGGCGCAGACCTCAGGCCAAACGATCGACACGTGCGGCCAGTTCACGTTGAGCGGCGGCTGCCTCGTCTTCCAGGCAGACACCGGCGGTGCCTTCCAGCTCGACACTACCCCCGGCCTCACGCAGAGCGACCGGATTCACGTCGTCGGCACGGTCAACACGGGTTGCCTGCCGAGCTGTGCCGCCGCCACCGCCTGTATCGCCGTCACCACCCTTGCGCCTTGCGGGAGCCAGTTCTCCGGCTGCGGCACGCTTGTACAGTCCGGGAACTGCCTCGTGTTCCAGGCCGATTCCGGCGGCACGTTCGTACTGGACCAGCTCGGCGGGTTCGGCCCCGGCGACCGCGTCGACGTTGCCGGCACGGAGAACCCGCTCTGCGGCAACACCTGTTCGACCACCAACGGCTGCCTCACCGTCAGCTCGATCCTCGCCTGCGGCACGCAATTCACCTCCTGCGGGCAGTTGATCGTCCGCGGGACGTGCGTGCTTTTCGTCGCCGACCGCGGCGGAACCTATTCGCTCGATACCCTCGCAAGCTTCGTCGCGGGCGACCGCGTCCGCGTCGCCGGAACGTTGGACCTAACCTGCGCCGCGCAGTGTCCGCCAGAGGACGGCTGCATCACGCACAACACGATCCAGTCCTGCAACACTACCTTCGTCGGCTGCGGCACGCTCGTGCAAGGCCCCGGCTGCGTCATGTTCCAGGCGGACAGCGGCGGCACGTTCGCTCTCGCCAACACTGGCGGACTGAGCGTGGGCACGCGCGTCCACGTCACCGGCGTGACCGGGGGGGCCTGCGTCAACACCTGCGCGACGACTCAGACCTGTATCGCCGACAACACGATCGAGCTCTGTCAGAACGAGTTCGTCGAATGCGGCAAGCTGGTCCAGGGTGCCGAGTGCGTTCTGTTCCAGGCCGATACTGGCGCGAGCTACGTGCTGGACAATCTCGCCGGCTTTAGCGTCGGCGCTCGCGTGCGCGTGACGGGCATACTGGACCAGACCTGCGTCAGCACGTGCCTGATCAGCGGCGGCTGCGTGCACAACAACACCGTTACGGCGGACACCGGCACCTGTCCGCTGGCCCCGTCTTCCGCCTGCCCGACGACCGCCGTAGCCCTGATCTCGCTACCGCTGCTGGGCCTGCTCCGCCGTCGCTGCTCGCCGTGAAAAACGCACCGCGGTTGGTTCACGAAACGCGGCGGCTGCCCTCCCGATGTAGCGGCTGACCCCCGTCTCACGCAATTCCATGCACAATTGCGGCCAGATGGCGGCCGGGCTCGGTACAATCTGGATGTAGACGGTTCCGGCCGGGAAACCTCGGCTACGGACTACCAAAACGAAGGCGGAAGGCAGGCACACCTTGCGTAAGATCGCGTTTCTCACCTCAATCGCGCTCCTGGCCGGCTGCACTGCCCGGCCAAACCCGGCGAAGCCCCGCGTGACCGCCTGCGAGGCGAACACCGGCACCACGCTGGGTAGCCCACGCCTCGCCGACGTCGCGCCAGTCGCCCGACGCCTGGCTCCCGCCGGCATCGTGCACCTCGAACGGGCCACCGACCCCGACCGGGCGATGCGCTGGCGCCGGCTGACCTGGCAGGACGAAAACGGCCGCGTGGCGGGGGACGCTCTTCCGAACGCCCTGCAAGAGCGCGCCGCGAACGTCGCCTATCGCGACGCCGCCGGGCTGCGGGCCCTGACCGCCGCCGACTGGGTTGCCCGCGGCCCGGTCAACGTCGGCGGCCGCACGCGTTCCATTCTGATCGACCCGCGCAACACGGACCGGCTGTGGGCCGGCGCGGTCAGCGGCGGCATCTGGCACAGTGAGGACCGCGGCGCGACCTGGACGCAAGTCAACGACTGGCTGCCCAACCTGGCCATCTGCTGCCTGACCATGGACCCGCAAAACCCCGACATCATGTACGCCGGCACGGGCGAGGGCTTCTTCAATAGCGACGCCGTCGGCGGCACCGGCATCTACCGGTCGATTGACGGCGGCGTGACGTGGAACCTGCTCCCCAGCACCGCCACCTGGGACAATGTCTGCCGCATCGCGATCAGCCCGGCCAACAGCAATACCCTGCTCGCCGCCAAGCGGTACGGCGGCATTCAGCGTAGCACGAATGGCGGACAGAGTTGGACGAACCCACGTTGGGCGCAGGGCTCGTACTACGTCGCCTTCGATCCAAACGATGGTAACAAGGCCGTCGCCCAGATCATCGACTACGACTGGGGGCAGGCCAACTGGTTCCACGCCGCCCTGTACTCGACGGACGGCGGCGCGACTTGGACGACGGCCGGCGGGTTGTCGCAGGTCTGGGACTTCGGCTCGCGCATCGAGCTGGCCTACGCGCCGAGCGATCCAAACACGGTCTACGCCGCCTGCGCCGCGGATGGCGGGAAGATCTGGCGCTCCACGGACGGCGGCCACTCGTACACGCTGCGCACGACCAGCGGCTCGTCCGGCTGCAACTGGTACGCCAACCCGCTCTGGGTCGATCCGACCAACCCGAACATGCTGCTGACCGCCGGCGTTCACATTTTCAAGAGCACCGACGGGGGTGTGACGCTCAGGCAGATCAGCAACGGCTATATCCTGACGGCGCAGCCGCACCCCGACATCCACTGTTTCGTCGGCGACCCCGGTTTCAACGGCACCACCAACCGCCAACTCTACGTCGGCACCGACGGCGGCGTGCACCGCGCGAGCGACATCTACACTGCTTCAACCAACTCCGGCTCCGGTTGGGTGAGCCTCCAGGGTACATACGTGGCCACGCAGTTCTACGGCGCCGCCGGCGATGGCCCGACCGGCCGGTTCTACGGCGGAACGCAGGACAACGGCACCCTGCGCGCGGTGGTCGGCTCTCAGCAGGCCATTCTGCCGTTTGGCGGCGACGGTGGGTTCTGCGCGATCGACCCGGTCAACCCGGCGTACTGCTACGGCGAGTACATCGACCTCCAGATTCACCGCTCCACGGACGGCGGGCAGACGGCGGGTTACATCTACTCCGGCATCTCGGACGCCGGGTCGAATGCAAACTTCGTCGCCCCGTTCATCCTGGACAGCAATGATCCGAATCGGATGCTGGCGGGCGGCGCTAGCCTGTGGCGCTCCAACAACGTACGCGCCAGCTCGCCGAGCTGGGCGGCCATCCGACCGCCCGGCAGCGACAAGATCAGTGCGATTGCGGTCGCGCCCGGCAACGCGGACGTCATCTGGATTGGTCAGAACGACGGCCAGGTCTATCGCACGACCAACGGCACCGCCGCCAGCCCCACCTGGATCACCGTCGACGACAACAGTGCGCCGAACCCGCTTCCGAACCGCTACGTCCTGCGCATTCTGATCGATCCGAACAACTCGCAACTCGTCTACGTCGGCCTCGGCGGATTCTCGGAGGACAACCTCTGGAAAACGACGGACGGCGGCACGACGTGGAGCCGCTTGACCGGCAACGCCCCGGCCGCGCTGCCCAGCGCCCCGGTTCGCGGCATCGGCCGCCACCCGCAGCGCGCCACCTGGCTCTACGTGGCCACGGAGGTCGGCATCTACGAGAGCGTGGACGGCGGCAGCACTTGGTCGACGAGCAATCGCGGCCCCGCCAACGTCTGCGTGGATGAGCTCGTATTCATGAACGGCACCACCACGCTGCTGGCGGCGACGCACGGGCGGGGGCTGTGGACCGCGGACGTCCCGGCGCGGCGCGGCGATCTGAACGGCGACGGGCAGGTGAGCTCGGCCGACTTTACGCTTTTCGCTGCGTGCCTCGCCGGCCCGGGCGTGACCACGCCACCCGCGGGCTGCGACCCGGCCATGTTCGCCGCGGCCGACCTGGATGCGGACACCGACGTGGATCTGGCGGATTTCGCACTGTTCCAGGCCGCGTTCACCGGCAACTGAGCACAGCAGCCGGGCGGCCTCGGGCTTTGGCTTCCGTTCGCATCGCCTCGAGCGCCGGCGGCGGCGTGCGAGGCGGAGCTGTCCCTCTCTTCCCCAAAAACAACGCAGGCCGGCGAGGAACTCACCGGCCTGCAGAGGATTCGTTCGCTCCGACGCTTCGGACGCACGCCCACCCTTACGGGCAGGTCGTCCCGATCAACGCCACGAACGGATCAATGTCCGCAAACGTCACGTGCGTGTCGTGGTT
>PMMM01000015.1 GCA_003162245.1 Phycisphaerales bacterium | reverse complement strand
GACGTGCGGCCCTTCGTGCACCTTGGCATGGAGGCAGTCCCGTTCGCACCGATCTCCGGGGCGTATCAGCCAGATGCGGCAGAAATCGGCCTCGAACAGGCGGACGATGCCGTCCGTGACGCTCTTGAGTTTGGCTTCGAGCGGGGCCGGTGTCAGGAGCAACTGTCGGAGCTGGCTGACGCCTTGCTGCCGCAGGAGCCGTTTCTCGCGTTCCGCCTCCGCCCGCTTCTGCTCGGTGATGTCCCGGATCGTTCCCTGGATCATCACCTTTCCGGCTTGCTCCAGCCTGGTGAGGAGCACGGTGCCGGGGAACTCGTCAGCGTTGCCCCGCCTAAACCTCCACTCGAAGAAGTGGGAACCCTCACGCATGGCCGCCTCGATCATCGCCTGGGCCTTCTCGGCCGAGGTGCGCCCGTCTGGCTGGCGTTCGGGGGATATATCCCAAGGCCCGAGCGACAAAAGCCTTTCCACGTCCTTTACCCCACACAGCTCCACCGCGGCCCGGTTGAAAGAGGTGAACTTCCAGGAAGGAGGCTCGACGATCATGATAGCGTCGCGGGAACTCTCGAAGAGGCTGCGGTACCGATTCTCGCTCTCTCGCACCGCCTCCTCCGCCCGCTTGCGCTCGGTGACGTTCTCAATGGCTCCGAACATGCGGACGGCGTTTCCCTGCGCGTCGCGAATTGCGGCTCCCCGGGCGCGCCAATGACAAATGCCGCCGTCCTTGCGCCGGACGCGGTATTCCTCATCGAACGGAGCGTCGGTCTTGTGGTGGCGGTCAAGAGCCGCCATGACGCGGTCGTGGTCTTCGGGATCAACCAGCGCCTCCCAGGCTTCGACGGTGTGCGGAAACTCTCCCGGCGGGTAGCCGAGGAGACCCTCGATGTCGCCGAACCAGTCGAGCTTGCCGGTGACAAGATCCCATTGCCATATCATGTTGGTGATGGACTGCGCGGCGAGACGGAAGCGCTCCTCGCTCTGACGCAGAGCTTCCTCTGCTCGCTTGCGCTCGGTAATGTCGAGCGCCGTTTCGACCCATCCGATGGGTTTCTGGTTCGCATCCCTCAGCAGCGTGCACGACATCCAAGCGGGGAAGGTCGTGCCGTCTCTCCGGACGTGCCCGATCTCGCTTTCGCCTGAACCGGTTTCCAGCAATTGTCCGATGAAGGGGTTCACCTCCGCCTCTAACTGCTCTCTCGTGTGGAAGATGTTCCAGTGCCGGCCAGTGAGTTCCTCGACGGAGTAGCCGTGCATCCTGGCCCAAGCTGGGTTCGCGAAGCGGATGTGCCCGTCCAGGTCGGCCATGGCGATGCCGTTCATGCTCAGGTCTACGGCCGTCTTGACCTCCACGAGGCTCTCCTCTGCCCGCTTGCGCTCCGTGATGTCGGTGATGGCTACCAATACGTGACGCAAGTCATCCAACTTCACGAGGGTGGCGCTGATGGATAGCCAGAGAGACCGGGGCTGGCCATTGATCTGTAGAACCTGGTTGACTTCCATCCCCCGCACGGGTTTGCCGGTTCCCAGGACACGTGTAAGGCACATACGAATTGGACAGTGGGGACAGGCTTGGCCAGTGCCGCAGCCATTGGGCGCCGCAGCGGCGTGAATGCAACACAAGGCGTTCCCCGGTTGGCGGCCGACCATCTGGGCCGAGTCCTTCCCGACCAGCCGCGCCGCCGCGTCGTTGACGCGGACCACTTGCGCTTGTTCGTTGAGGAGCAGAAACCCGACCTGGGCCGAATCGAACAGCGCCTGGAGGTTGACTCGCTCGCGGTCGATTTGCTCGAGATGGCTGTGCAGTACCTCCTCCGCCCGCTTGCGCTCGGTGATGTCGGCGTAGATGCCCAGGATGCCGGTCACGTGACCCTCGGCGTCGTGTAGCGGGACCTTACTGGTGAGGATGCCCGTCTCCCGTCCGTCGGCCTGAAGCAGGGTCTCTTCGATGTCAAGTAGCGGCTGGTTCCGTTCCATGACTTCCCGGTCGCGTTGCCGGTACACGTCGGCTTCTGCCCTCGTCCACGCCAAGTCGTAATCGATTTTGCCTGCGACGTCGGCTGGGTTGGCGAGCCCAGCGACGCGCGCGAAGTTGGCATTGCAGCCAAGGTAGACGGAATCCCGGTCCTTCCAGAACACGAAGTGAGGGATGTTGTTTAGGACCGTGCTGAGCAGCTCGGATTGCCGTCTCGCCGCGTCTTCGGCCTGTCTCCGGTCGGTGATGTCGAACTGCACCCCCTGCAGGAAAAGCGGCTGTCCGCGATCGTCGCGCACGAGCACCGCCTCATCGTGGAACCACACCATGCGTCCGTCGCGGGTGCGCAGGCGGTAATCGCACACCAACGGCCCGCCGGTGGTTTGGCACGCCGCCACTTCGGCCAGCACCCGCGCCCGATCTTCCTCATGCAGCGCTCGAGACCATAAGTCGGGCTCGGACCGATAGTCTCCGGGCAAATACCCTAGATAATGCTCAATCTGCGGACTCACGTAGGTGGTCGTGCGCGCGGCGTCGAGCGCCGCCGTGTAGGTGACCGCGGGAATACGCTCGACCAGCGTCCGGAACTTGAGCTCGGACTCGCGCAACGCGTGCTCCACGGCGTCGCGCTTGGGTACCTCGTGCGAAAGGGCCGTGTTGGCCTCTACCAGCGCGCGGGTTCGTTCCGCGACCTGCCGCTCCACCTGCTGCGTGTGCCGTGCTGCCTGCCATACGTACAGCGTCAGTAGAAGCGTGCACAAGGTTCCCGCCCCGAGCACGATCCACCGATACTCGCTCGGCCGGTTCGCATAGAACGCAGGTGCTGGCGTGCACCGTAGGTTCCACAGGCGTCCTCCGAGCGTAATCGAAGCGTCATAGCCGATGCCGGATGAAGCCGGCGCATCCGTCGAAAGCTGGGCGGACCCCAGTCGCCGCGTCCGCGAGACGTGGCGGGCCAGCATCCGCGCGTCGGACAGCGTGGTCCGGTCCGTAAGCCAGATGTCGATCCCCGCGGGCGGCAGGGGGGCCACGCACACTTCCAGAAGATCACTTACCCGATACACGCCCAGCACAAACCCCAGCAAGGCCGTGCGGCGTTGCTCCACCGTCTCCAGCGGCGCTCCGGGCCGATACTGGGGAATGAGCATCAGCGTCCCGCATTGGTCGCCCTGTTCCTGCACGAGCTTGACGGGCGGCGCAACGACCAGCTCCCCGCTGTCCCGGGCCTGCGCGAGCGTTGCCGCCCTGGGGACGCTGGAGGCGAGATCGAAGCCGAGCGCCCGCTCGTTGCCGTGGAGTGGCTCCACGTAAAACACCGGGAAGTACTCGTCGCGCCGTGCCGCGCGCCTCAGCTCGCCGTTCGCGTCGAGTTCCGTGATCTGAAACCCCTCAAGCCCGTCCTGGCGCGCTGTTTGCTCGTAGGCGGCGCGCTCCGCATCGGGAACACGTGGGATCCACTCGAGCGCCTGGATGCCGTGGTTTTCGGAGAGAATCAGGGCTGTGAACTTCTTGAACTCCTCGCGCAGAATTCCGTAGCGGTCCTCGCAACGAGCACTGAGGGCGCGCAGCGCCCGCAGGTTATCATCGATGCTGCCGGTGATCGCAGTCTCGCGATCCTGCGCGAGATGCTCAAACTCGCTGCGCAGCCGGGCACGTTCCAGATTGGACGTGATGGTCCAGGCCACGCTGGTGAGAAGAGCCCCGAGCGCCAGCACGAGCGCTGCCGGTCCGTACGCCTGCACACGCGTGCGGCCGTGGCCGCGTCGGCCCGGTCCCGACGTCGCGTATGCCGGCGTATCGCGTGCAACCTCCATCGCTTGCCTCTGCGGGTTTCGCGAAGCCGGCCGCGCTGCCGGCGGCAGACCCGTAGTTCAGCTCCGGCCTGCGATCGGACGGCAACATCGCCCGGCCGCTTCCCGAGACCACTGCGCGGCTGCGCCTGTGGCCTCCTGCACCCGCCGCCGTCCAACAGAGGGCAGCCAGGTCCGTTTCCCAAGGAACAGGAGGATGCTCGCGACGGCTCCGCCGACGGCGTACGTCGCGGCCGTGCGATCCGCGCCGCCACGCGCTGCCGGGACGGTCCACCGCGCGAGCCAAAGGTCGTCGCCGACTGGAATTACCGAGCTGGCCACGACCGCCCGCGGGCCGGCGTAGTTGAATTCCAGTGCCCCATCCGAAGTGCTACTGAAGCCCTGTTCGCTGAATACGCTGGGCAATCTGGAGAGCTGGACGCCGGCCTTGACCCGCGGCGCGGCGCCGGAGGTCCCGAGCATGTCGGCCAGATCGACCACGGCGACAGCCCAGCCCAGCAGGACGCTCGTTCCGTCGGCCGCGTCGGCGGTTTCCGCGGACGCCGCGTAAACCGGCATCCGCAACAGGCCCCGCCCGCCGGTACCAGGTTGGGGGCGCGCTGGCACGTCGAGGGAAACGCCGCGCGCTTGCCCGTCGCCGTCGCCGGGAACAAACCGCACGCCCAGGAGCCCCGGAACATCCTCGGGCGGCGCGACGACCGGAATGCACGCGGCCAGCGCCCGATCGTGGGCGCTGCGTACGACGGCCTCACACTGTCGAAATCGCTCGCAGAGTATGCGCTGGGCTGCTGGCAGGTCGGCCGCGAGCCGCTCCCGCGCGCGCCGCTCGTCCTCACTTCGATCCGCCAGGTAGGCCGCTCCGGTCAGTAGTAGTCCGAAAACAAGCACGGCGCGGTCGGGACACGTGGCCGCATACGACCTGAATCTGCACGCCCGCACTATCGGGACTCCCTGGTCGCCGGTTCATGGCCCAACAATCGTGCGCCGGGCGTGCTGGTCGTAGGTCCGGGCCCCACCGACGTGCACGCCGCTCGGCTCGTTCGCCGGAAGAGAGCGCACCGCCGCGGGATCAACACCAATCCCGCGGCGGGGCCCTCAGACGCGGGCACACACCATCCCACGCCTTGCAATCCGAGCGAGCCAGGCGGTGCACGAGCCGGATGCCCTGCTATGAGCGTACGCGCCAGAGGTGTCAGAGGGGGGCTGGCATGGCATCTAACGACTCCTGCCACACTGAACGTGTGGAGCAGCTTCCTGCTCACCCGCCCGGACTGCGCGCCTTGCGGCGCTCGCCCGTCGGCACATTGAGGTCTATCGCGACTTGGCCCCCGGCTGCTGATGGGCATGATTGCCTAATCGACGCCGCCAAACGGTATCCCGCCGGCCGCGGAGGCGCCTAGGCCTCGGCCAGCCCCTCCCGCACGGCAAAGCGCGCCAGGCTGACCCGGCCGTGAATATCGAGCTTATGCATGATGCGGGCCACGTGATGGTCCACGGTTCGGCTGGCCAGATGCATCGTGGCCGCGATCTCCTTGTTCGACAGACCGCGCACCACGTAGCGAAGAACCTCCAGTTCCCGGGCACTGAGCTGCCCGGCGCGCGTGGTCGTCGGCTCGCCCATTCGGGCCCCGCCCTCGCCGATGACCAGCCGGGCCCGGACTTCCGGCGAAAAGCAGGCCATGCCGCCGGCCACCTCGCGGATGGCCTTGACGATGTTCTCAACGGGTTCCGCCTTGACCAGATACCCCGACGCGCCCGCCTCCAGGGCCTGCGCGATGTACCGGTCGTGGAAGAAGGCGCTCAGGATGACCAGCCGCGTCTCCGGGCATTGCGACCGGATCCGTCGCGCCGCGTCGAACGCCTCCATCCCCGGCATGTCGATGTCGAGCAGCACCACATTGGGCTTGTGCTGAATCGCCGCCCCAATGGCCTCGTCGGCGCACGCCACCCCTGCGACCACGCGAATGTCCGGCGTGCCGGCCAGGTAGCTGGTGAGGCTCTGGCGGACCATCGCATGATCGTCCGCGAGGACCACCGTAATGCTCACAACACCACCTCCGCGCCGGTCTGCCGCTCCAGCAACTCCGCCACTACGGCGAGCAGGTCGTCGAGGAGGAACGGCTTCTCCAGCAGACACGTGCGACCATCTTCGCTGGACTGCAGATCACTGTCCATGTCGCCGGTGATGATCGCCGCCGGCAGGGCGGGCCACACCTGCCGGATGGCCCGCAGGGCGTCCACGCCGCTGCCGCCTGGTAGGTCGACGTCCAGGATCGCCAGCTTGACGCGGCTGCCGCACCGCGCGCACTCCGTGTGGATGGCCGGGGCGTCACCCACCGCCACCACATCGTACCCGATCTGGCGCAGTCCGGCCGAGATGACGTCCCGGACCTGCACGTTGTCGTCCGCGACGAGGATCAGCTCGCCGCGCGCCCGCGCCCGCGTCGCCTCGGTCCGCTCCGGCTCCGCGGCGCTGGGCGGCTCGGTGCACGGGAGAGAAATCGTGAACTGCGCGCCGCCGCCGGGTATCGAATGCACCTGCACCTCGCCCCCGTGCTGCTCCACCACGCTCTTGATGGTCGCCAACCCGAGGCCGGTGCCCTGACCGGGCGGCTTGGTCGTGAAG
>PMMM01000186.1 GCA_003162245.1 Phycisphaerales bacterium | reverse complement strand
GAAATAAACAGGATGCGTATCACTCTTCGCAGAGCTGCAAAAGAGCGCCGAAGCGAAACAGGAGCAGTACAAGGCGATCGTCGAAGCTCCCGACTATAAGGCGCAGCTGGCCAGGCTTGAGCGGATCATGTTCGACTTCATCGCTACACTGCGATTGTGCTGGTTTGGCACGACGCGAGCGGGCGATTGGGTCGACAAGTCGCTGTTCATGCGCAGCATCGACGACATCATGCAATCGGCCGTCCTGATCCGAATGGCTGTCCACGAAGGGGCGAGAAACTCGGCCCGGCGCGAACTGCGATACATGATCGAACTGGCGATCAAGGCACTGTTTGTTGACCAGAACATGCCCACGTCCCCGCTCGACGATCGCCTTATTTTCTTCCGGAAGCGGGCCGGGGCCTCCATCGCCCCCGTCAAAAACCTTGCGTTCCACATCCTCGCCGCTCCCGAAGCCGAGTTGGTCGTCAAGAAACTCCGGGCGGCCTACTCCCGTGCTGGCGAATACGTCCACCCCTCTGTCCGCCAGATAGAGGAACGCTTGGAACTGGCGGCGAAAGGAGCCAGCCCTGGGTTCGAGACCGCGGCTGAGCTACAGGAGTCAAACGACGAGGTGTTTGAGAGCTATTCCCTCGTCCTCGTCCTCTTGTTCGAGTCGATCGGAGGTTCCCTCGCCGGCGACATCTGGGAAACTGGAGGGCTAAGCGACCGAGACGGATGGGTGTTTCACGGCCACCCGCTTGTCGCGGCGATTGACGAGCACTTCGATTACAAGGCCGAGCGGCAGGAGCGACTCCAGGCCATCAAGGACCGCAGAGCCAAACGCCTGGCCGACGCCGGTGCCGTCGATTGGCCGGTGCTCAAAAGCCGTGACGCTGCCAAACCCACCGGAGGGACGCCCTGACCTCAGCGAAGCAAGCCGATAGACGGCTCCCGCCGTGGCGCGGACTGAGCGCCCGCGACGTGTCAGCCTTGCATATTGCACCACTTCACGGGCCGTACGACGCGACGAGCTCGCGCAGGTTCCGAGCGATCTTTGGCCGGCCGACGCGCTTGGGTTTCCGCCCTGTACGGAGTTCCTCCACCCAGCGATAATACGTCTGCGGCGTGACGATCCCGATCACGTCCGCGACGTCATGTTTGAGTTCCTGGCCGATCGCCAGCAGCCGGGCGCGGTCATCCGGGCTCGGGATGACCCGGTTACCACCGAGCTTGCGGCGGAGGATCGCGACATGGGCTTTGGCAATCCGGGGACATCATGGTGATTTCTTGACGCGTCGGCGGCCGGGCGTTCGTCTGCTGGGCATGGCGCGACTGGCCCGCGTGGTCGTTCCGGGATATCCGCATCACGTCACGCGACGGGGCAATCGCCGGCAGCAGACCTTCTTCAACGCCGACGACTAGCGGGCCTACCGCGAGTTGATGGCCGAGTGGTGCGCCCGCTGCGGCGTCGCGGTGTGGGCCTACGGCCTGATGCCGAACCACGTGCACCTGAGCGTGGTGCCGCGGTCGGTTCCGTCGCCCCTCGCGGGGCGAAAAGGAGGAGAGGGACGCCGGTACCCACGGGTTTCGCTCCGCCCGGCTATCGCCAAGCTGCGCTACACCCGTGGCTACAGCCCGGCGCCCCGTTGGGGCGAAGACGCGAAGCGGGCGGGGGAACCGGTGGCCGGGGCGGGTTGCGTCGTTCGTACTACAAGCCCCCGGAATCTCGCCGTAGCGCGAAGGTCTTTCGTATGCTACGTCGGCCACGGGGGGCTGACGCTGCTTTTTCTACGGGCTGTTATCGCGGTCCAAAAGGAATCGGCACACCCCAGTCAGCCGCTCGCGGCGCCCGGGCGACCGTGCTACAGTGCGTCGGGAACCAAAAGTGGAGCGCGCAGGTCTGTGTGCGACTTGGCGCGGGGCATTTGGGCCGATGGCCGAACGAGTACCGAAAGCCGGTGATCTGCTACGCTGGGCCGCCGTCGGTTTTCACACGGCAGCACTGCTGGCGGCGTTGGTGGTGCCGGCCTACGCCGTTCTGGATGCCGGCGGCGCGTTTTTCGGGGCCGGGCATTCCGCGAGCCTGACCGGCGTCTTGAATGTCCGCCGCTGGCTGACGCTGCTCGAAAACACGGGGGTCGTGTGCGGCGTCGCGGGGCTGACGGCGGTTGTCGCGGGCATCTGCCTGGGGTTGCTGGCGGCACGGACCGACATGCCGGGGCGGCGTGCGCTCGTGGGCGCTGCGCTGCTCGGCGCGTGCGTGCCGGTGTATGTCAGTGCGGTGTTCTTCCTGTCGCTCGCCCCCACCCTGCTCGGCTTCGGGTCCGCCGCGCTGTGCGGCTTTCTATACGGCCTGGTGTACGCGCCGCTGGCCACGCTGGTGTTGGGGGCTACGTTTCGGGCCGCTGGCCGTGAGCTCGAGGAATTGGCACTGCTGGATGCCGGCCGGGCGAAGGTGCTGCTGCGGGTCACGTTGCCGCAGGCGGCGTGGGGCATCGTCGCCGTGGTCATGATCGTCACACTATTCGTGGCGACGGATTTCACGATCGCGGACCTTCTGATCGTGCGTACGTTTTCGGAGGAGTGCTATACGCAGTACCAGTTGGACCACGGCCGCATCGGCCCCCTGCTCACCTCCGTGCCGGTCATGCTCGTGCTGGCGGTGCTGCTGGTGGTGGTGGAGCGACGCTACCGGCTGCTCGGCGAGGATTCGCCGTGGGAAGCGGGCGCGAAGCCATCCACGCTGGCGCTGCGGCGGTGGCGAATCCCCGCCGGCGTGGCGGCTGGCGCGCTGGTCGCGGCCGGCGCGGGCACGCTGCTGGTCCCGTTAGTCCTGCGGCTGCGGCCGCTGGCCGGGCTGGGTACGGCCGTCGCGAACTTGCGCCACGAGCTCTGGACGACAACGGCGCTGGCCGCGCTCGGCGCGACATTCGTGGTGCTTCCGGCGGGCGGTTTGGCGTGGGCGATGGCACGCGGGACGCGCCTGCGCTGGCTCGTGGCCGCGGCGATCATCCTGTTGCTGGCGATTCCAGCGCCGACCGTCGGCATCAGCCTCACCGCGCTCCTCAACCGACCCGGGCTGCTCGGTGCGGCGTACGACTCACCGGTGGTGGTCGCCATCGGCTATTTCGTGCGCTTTCTGCCGATCGGTGTGCTCCTGCTGATTCCGGCGGTAAGGCGCACGCCGTGCGAGCTGGAATGGGCGGCGCGGGTGGACGGGTGCGACTGGCTGGGGGTGCATCGGCACGTGCGCTGGCCCGCGCTGCGCCGCGACGCGGTCCTGGCCTGGCTGGTGGTCGTCATCCTGTGCTTCGGCGAGGTCGGGGCGACGATGCTGGTCGTGCCGCCGGGGTGGGAAACCACCGCGATCCGGGCGTTCACGCTCATGCACTTCGGCGTGTATCGGGACTTGGCCGTGCTGGCCCTGCTCTCGATCGGCTGCATCTTGCTGCCGTGGGGCGGACTGGTATGGTTGCTGGCGCGGAGGCGAACATGCGAGTCGTAGCTGCGATCATGGGCGTCGTGATGCTGGTCAGTCTCTTGGGCGGGTGCAACCGCAAGCCGCCGGACGAGGTCATCGTCTACACGGCGCTGGACCGGCAGTTTTCCGAGCCGATTCTGGAGCGGTTTGCGAAGCAGACCGGCATTCAGGTCCGCACGGTGTACGACAGTGAGTCGACGAAGACGATCGGGCTCGTGAACCGCATCCGCGCGGAGGCGCAGCGCCCCCGCTGTGACGTGTTCTGGAACAACGAGCCCGTGAACACGATCCGCCTGAAGGACGAGAGGCTGATCCAGAGGTGCGAGCCAGCCGAGGCGGCGAACTACCCGGCGGCGGACCGCGATCCGGAAGGGTGTTGGTTCGGCTTTGCGGCCCGGGCACGCGTGCTGCTGGTGAACACGGACATGGTCAAGCCCGACGACTGCCCGACGTCGGTCCGCGATCTAGCCGACCCGCGGTGGCAAGGGCGCACGGGCATGGCCAAGCCGCTATTTGGATCGACCGCCACGCACGTGGCCTGCCTGTTCGCCGTGCTGGGAGAATCCGAGGCCCGGGCCTTGCTGGACGGGTTCCGATTGAACGGGGTCCAGATCGTCGGCGGAAACAAGACGTGTGCGGAGATGGTCGGCCGCGGGCAACTCGCGTTCGGGCTCACCGACACTGATGACGCCATCGAGGAGGTCGATGCGGGGCACCCGGTCAAGGTCGTGTTCCCGGATGCCGGCGACCGGCAGATGGGCACGCTGCTGCTACCGAACACGCTGGCGCTGGTGAAGGGCTGCCCGCACCCGGAGGCCGGCACGCAGCTCATTAACTATCTGCTTTCCGCGGCGGTCGAACAGGAGTTGGCCGCGGGGCCGTCGGCGCAGATCCCGCTGCAGGGCGCGGCGACGCAATCCTCGCGCGTCGCCAAGCTCGCGGACCTGCGGCCGATGCCGGTGGACTTCGCCCACGCGGCCCAGATCTTCCCCACGGCGGCGAAATACGTGGAGGAGAAGTTCCTCGCGCCATAGCGGGGGCCGCCACGGCCTGGCTGCGCTGCGCTGCGCCAGAACGTGCCACGCGCCGCCGTAGGGGCGCCCATGACCTGGACGCAGCCGCCCGCAGGCTCCTTGCAGGGGGAGCGCACTTCCGCGACACTACGCCGCTTAACGAGCGCTGGGGGCCGCGAATGCAGCGGGACGTCGTGGAGCCGTGCAGATGCAGGACCGTGGACACTTGCTGACGGAGCTGCGGAACCCGCGGTCGATGGGGATCGACCGCATGACCATCGCCGAGGCCGTGGACTTGATGAGCGCGGAGGACGCGACTATTCCGGCTGCGGTCGCCGCCGCCAAGGACGACATCGGCAAGGCCGTCGAATTCGTCGTGGCGGCGTTCGAGGCCGGCGGGCGGCTGATTTACGTGGGGGCCGGGACGAGCGGGCGGCTGGGGGTGCTCGACGCCTCCGAGTGCCCGCCGACGTTCCTATCCGACCCGCGCATGGTGCAGGGCGTGATCGCCGGCGGGTGGGATGCGCTGCGGCGCTCGATCGAGGGGGCCGAGGACTATCCCGAGGACGGCGCCAAGAAGATCGATGAGATGGACGTCGGGCCGCAGGACGTGGTCATGGGCATCACGACCGGCGGCACGACGCCGTACGTGCACGGAGCGCTGAAACGGGCCAAGGAGCGCGGGGCGAAGACGGTGTTTTTCGCGTGCGTGAAGGCGGAGCACGTGGAGTCGGTGGCGGACGTCGGGATTCGCGTGCTGGTGGGGCCGGAGATCGTAACGGGAAGCACACGGTTAAAAGCGGGCACCGCGACGAAGATGGTGCTCAACATGATCACGACGATCGCGATGGTGCGGATCGGCAAGGTCTACGAGAACCTGATGGTGGACATGAACACGCGCGCCAACCGCAAGCTGGTCGACCGCGGGACACGGATGATACAGACGGTGACGGGGCTCGACCGGCCGGCGGCGGGCGAGCTATTGCAGCACTCCGGCGGGCACGTGAAGACCGCGCTGGTCATGCACAAGAAGGGCGTGGACCGGGCGGAGGCGGAGCGGTTGCTGGCGCAGCACGACGGCCACGTGGCCCACATCCTCAAGGCGTAGATCACCGCAGAGACACAGAGGCGCAGAGCCCGAGGATAGAGTAACAAGGTGATGAAGCAGAGCACGCCGCATTCAAGACTTGTCATCGTGCCACTTTGTGACCGTTTCAGTTCCTCTCTGTGTGTCTGGGCCTCTGTGTTCCGTCCTCCAGTCCGGAAGGAGGGTCGGCTTTGCTAGCCGCGTTTAGCGTGCAGTTCGGAGCGGTGGACTGGGGGGTCGTCATCGTCTATCTGGTGTTCACGAGCTGGCTCGGCGCGAAGATGGCCGGACGGCAGGCCAACATCCGCGATTTCTTTCTGGGCGGCCGCAAGCTGCCGTGGTACGCGGTCAGCGGGTCGATTATCGCGTCCGAGATCAGCGCGCTGACGTTCGTCAGCGTGCCGTGGGTCGTGATGCAGCCGGGCGGCAATCTGACGTACCTGCAACTCGGCGTGTTTGGTTCGTTTGTCGCCCGCATCGCCGTCGGCTACTGGCTGGCTCCTGCGTACTACCAGCGCGAGATCTACAGCCCGTTCGACTACATGCACAACCAGCTCGGCGGGAACATTCGCAGCCTGACGACAGTGCTATTCGTCATCAAGGCGCTGCTGGCGCAGTCGTCGCGGATCTACCTGGCCAGCGAGGTGCTGCGGGTGGTGCTGAGCGACCAGCTTGGCATCCTGCGACTGCACACGGGCATTCCGGAGCTCGCCTGGGCCATCATCGTCATCGCGATCGTCTCGATCACCTGGACGCTGATGGGGGGCATGCGGACGGTGATCTGGACCGACGTCGCGCTGTTTGCGTGCTTCACGCTCGGGGCATTCGTGGCGCTCGGCACGGTCATCCACGGCTTGCCCGGCGGCTGGTCGGAGTTCTTCCGGGTTGGCTGGGAGGCGAAGCTCTCCGGCCTGCCGCAGTATGACCTACCCGCTAAGCTCTCCGGGGCCTGGGGCAAGTTCACGTTCTTCGACTGGGACACGAGTCCGTTGCGTACGTACACGATGTGGACGGCGATGATCGCCAGTACCTGGGGCGGGCTCGGCTCGTACGGCCTGGACCAGACCCTCGCGCAGCGGATGTTTTGCTGCAAGAACCACCGCGACGCCCGCCGGGCGATGATCACCAGCCAGGTCAGCATCCTCGTCACGCTGATCGTCGCTTTCGCCGGCATCGGGCTGTACGTCTACTACCAGAACCACACGATGTCGCCCGAGGCCCTCGCGCTGTTCAAGGAAAAGGGCGACCGCATCCTGCCGATCTTCGTCGTGGAAGTCGTGCCGGCGGGCCTGAAGGGGATGATTATCGCGGCGGTATTTGCCGCGGCCATCAGCACCATGATGGGCGTGCTGACGGCGACCAGTCAGACGACGCTAAGCGCGTTCTATACGCCCCTGCGCGAGCGCCAGCTTCGCAAGCGCGGCCTCGCCGTCAAGCTGTCGGGGAACGTCGAGGAGCTCGCCGGCCAGGCGGGCGCCAGCGCCGAAGACCGCCGGACGGTGCTCGTCAGCCGCCTGCTCGTGCTCTTCTGGGGCGTGATGTTATCGCTGCTGTCATACGCGATGCTGTACATTGGGAAGTTCTACCCGTCGATCCTGGACCTGGGGCTGGCGATGGCAGGCTACATTCTCGGCTGCCTGATCGCCGGGTTTGTGCTGTCGTTCTTCCCGTTCCGCGTGGACAGCCGCGGGTTCATGTACGCCGCCCCACTGTCATGCTTATGTGTGTTTGCGCTGATTTGGCACCAGCCGTGGACGCATCTGGTATGCTGGGGCGCGGGGGCGGTCCTGCTGGCAATTTGGCTCTGGCAGAACGTTGCGGAGGCGGTGAGCAAGCGGCCGCAACTAACGCTGCTGTTGCCCGCGCCCGTGCAGACAGTGCTGTTGCTGCTTGGCACCGCGTTCATGCTCTGGTTGAACTACCGCGGTTACTGGACTGATGCGAAGGGCCAGCCGGCCAGCATCGCGTGGCCTTGGATGATTCCGCTGGGCAGCACCGTGGCCTTGGTCTGGGGCTATCTGCTCGCTCGGCGGCGGCCTGCATCCGCTTGAGGAGCATCACGAAGGCACCAAGACACCAAGAAGGCAGACAGTTGTGGTTTTCGAAAACCTACACACCCCAGACGCGTCACGTCGTCTACATGGCTTTGCCACTATCTCCAGAGGTGCGACAATGGAACTCTATAGACTCTCCTCTTTGTGTCTTGGTGCCTTGGTGGTGATTCTGACTGGCTGCCAGGCGGCGCCGCGCGTGACGACACCGATGCGGGCGATCTGGGTCACGCGCTACGAATACAAGACGCCGGAGGACGTGACCCGCATCATGGCGGATTGCCAGCAGGGCGGGTTTAACGCCGTGCTGTTTCAGGTCCGCGGCAACGGCACTGCGTTCTACCAGTCCAAGCTGGAGCCGTGGGCGGAGGAGCTGGGCGGCACCGACCCCGGCTGGGACCCGCTGGCCGTCGCGTGCCAGGAGGCGCACGACCGCGGCCTCGAGTTGCACGCATGGGTGAACGTCATGCCGGGGTGGCACGGTACAGAGCCGCCGGAGGACCCGGAGCAACTCTACAACAAACATCCGGAGTGGTTCTGGTACGACCAGCACGGCAACCGCCAGCCGCTGTCCTCGTTCTACGTCAGCCTGAACCCGTGCCTGCCGGAGGTGCGACAGTATCTCGTGGACGTGTACCACGATCTGGTCGCACGCTACGACGTCGATGGCTTGCACATGGACTACATCCGCTTTCCGAACGAGCCGCCGGCGATTCCCGAGGGGTCGGGCATCGACTACCCGCGTGATGAACGCACGCTCGCACTCTACAAGCACGAGACCGGCCTGACGCCCGACGAGAACAAGGAGCGCTGGAGCGAGTGGCGAACGGAGCAGGTGACGAAGCTGGTGCGGCAGATCCGCGACATGGTGCATAAGACGAAGGCGGACGTGGTGTTGACCGCGGCGGTCGGCACGGACCCCAAGGCGTCGCTGGTGCACTTCCGCGACGACCGGCGGTGGGCCCGCGAGAAGCTGGTTGACGCGGTGCTGCCGATGAACTACGTGGACGACCCGGCGGAGTTCGGCAAGCGGATCGACGGTTGGCTGGCCGACAAGCCGCCGGTGCCGGTGATTCCGGGTCTGTGGTTCGGCCGGCACCGCGGGATGTCGCCGGCGGAGGCCACGGAGGCGGTGCGGCAGGAGATCGAGGTCGCCAGCGTCAAGACGGGGAACTTCTGCGTGTTCTCGTACGGCAGCTTGTTCAACACGCCGGAGCGCGCGGGGCGCGGCGGCCGGGCCGAGCGCGCGCAGTCTGCGAGCTCGCAGCCCGAGAGCGCGCCGCGTCCGATACGGGAGGTTCGGCGAGAGGTTTTGTTGCCGTACATCCAGTCGCTGGCTCAAGAGGTGGGTGGTTGAACCCGGACCGGGCCCTAGGCCTCACGGGCAAATCGACCTTGTAATCCGGCTGCCCCGGCCGTTAGGATGTGGGCTGGAGGTGACGGATGCTGTGTACGCGCAGTCGCACCGGCGTGGTGCGGGGGCTCATTCTAATCTCGACGCTGGCGCTGGCACTCCGCGCCGGCTTCGCTCAGGCCCCCGAGTTGCGGGGGATGTGGGCCTCGCGCTTCGACTGGCCCGACCCGGACCCGAACACGTGCAAGGCGACGATCGACCAGATCATGTCCGATCTGGCGGGCGCCAACTTCAACGCGGTCTTCTTCCAGGTCCGCGGCCAAGCGGACGTGTTCTACCCCTCGCCGTACGAGGGCTGGTCGCCGCTGATCGGCGGCCACAGCCCCGGTTTTGATCCGCTGGCGTACGCCATTAACGCGGCGCACGCACACGGAATCGAATTCCACGCCTACATCAACACGCACACGTGCTGGCAAAGCGATCCGCCCGAAGCCATGACGCTGCCGGCTGACCCGAATCACATCCTGTACAAGCACTGCCGCGCTTCCAATCCGAACAAACGCGACTGGCTGTTCTGGAGCAGCGCCAGCAACCCGGCCCAGTTCAATGAGAGCAACTACGTCTGGTTCGCCCCGGGCGTGCCGGCCTATCAGGCGTACATCCGCCAGCAGGTCCTCTACGTGGTCCAGAACTACAACGTCGACGGCGTGCACTTCGACCGCATCCGCACGCCCGGCAGCACTCTGCTTTCCTGGGACCCGATCAGCCTGGCCCGCTACCAGAGTTCCTGGACCAACCCGAGCTACCTGGACTTCGACGATTGGACGACGGACCAAATCACGCGCACCGTGCGCGACATCTACGCCGCCATCATGGCCGTCAAGCCGCACGTGAAGGTCAGCGCGGCGGTCTTCCCGAATTTCGGCGGCGCAGCGGGCTCCCAGCATCAGGACGCGATCGCCTGGGCCCAAGGCGGCACGCTCGATATGGCCGTGCCCATGATGTACACGGCGGGTGGCGCGGGCTCAGCCTGGGACTTCCAGTTGCAGGATTGGCTGTCGCACACGGCGGGCCTCGATACGCAAGTGGTCGCCGGCCACAGCGCGGGCCAGGGCGCGGCATCGCTGCTGGAGCAGGTCGCGCTGACGCGGCTGCGTGGCGCCGCCGGCAACAGCGTCTTCTCCTGGAGCAGCTTCCCGTACTGGAGCGACTACCTGTCCAACGTGTACCAGGTTCCGGTGTCCAGGCCCGCGATGGCCTGGAAGGATGATCCGGAGGTGGGCGTGATCTACGGCTACGTCAAGGACCCCAATGGAACGCCGGTGCTGGACGCGCGGGTTTGCGCCACCGGCCAAAGCGGGCTGGCGCTTTCCGGCAGCGACGGGTTCTACTCGTTCGTGCACCTCACGCCGCGCACGTACACGATCACGGCCGCGCACGCCGGCTACGCGGACATCAGCGCGCCGAGCGTGCCACTCGCCGCCGGACAGGTGCGGCGCTGCGACCTGACGTTTATCGCCGCCCCGCCCCCCACGGGCGACTTCAACCACGACGGCCACGTCGACAGCGGGGACGTCTTCCCGTTTCTGTCGTGCCTGGCCGGCCCGGATTACGGCTACGCGGGCATGCACCTCTGCAGGACCGGCGACGCGGATTACGACACGGACGTCGATCTCGCAGACGCGGCGGCGTTCCAGCGGACGTTCGGGAGCCAATAGCACCGCTTGGCACATGCCCACCGTCGCGCGTGCAAGGCAACTGCACGGGGGATAGGATGCGCGCCGGAGCCCGCGGGAGAACCATACGATGTTCCACTCGCATGCCGTCGTGATTCTCGTGTGCATGCTTGCGGCCGGGGCGATCGGTTTCGCGGGCGAGGCATTCGTCGTCCCGCCTTTGCCGACGCGCGAGGCGTTGGCTGAGGCGCCGAGCTTCGGACCCAATCAACCCGTTGTGGCGACGCACTACTTCTACTGGTATCGCTGGCCGGACGAGCACTTTTTCGACGACACAGCCCACACCCGCAGCAACCTGCGTCACCACTTTCCAGACGACCGCGCGGTGAGCTATGAATCGCCGGCGTGGCACAAGCGGCAGATGCAGGATTTTCTGGCGGCTGGGATTGACGTTGCCCTGCCGGTGTATTGGGGCGCGCCGAACCAGTATGAGAAGCCGGAGCTGCGGTTCTCGGTCCACGGGCTGCCGCCGCTAGTGCAGGCGCTGGACGAGCTGGCGAAGAAGGGTCGTGCGCCCCGAATCGGTATGTTCTACGATACCTCGATGCTGTTGGGCGGTCACGCGTTCCGCGAGCCCGGGCACGGCAACGTCGACTTGCGCACAGACGAGGGGAAGGACATTTTCTACCGCACGATCCGCGACTTCTTCTGCCAGATCCCGCCGCGGCACTGGGCGTGCATCGAGGGCCGGCCAATCGTGCAGCTCTACGAAGCGGCGTTCGCCAGCGGGCACGATCAGAGCACGCTCGACTACGTCTACGAGCACTTCGCGCGGGACTTCGGCGGCCGCCGGCCGCTGGTCGTGGCGGGCCCGTCGTGGTCGTTCAAGGCCGACCTGAGCACCGGCTGGGGGGCCGCCCTGAACGGCCCAATCCTCCCCGACTACAGCGGCCGCACGGGGCCGCTACGGACCGCGGGGGCGGTGCAGATCGGCCCGGGCTACGACGACGAGCCCGTAGAGGGTCGCACGACGCCGACCCGCGACCGTCTGGCCGGCGGCTACTATGCGGCGTCGTGGTTGCTGGCGCTGCGAGTCCGCCCGCAACTCGTCATCGTCGAGACGTGGAGCGAGCTGCACGAGGGCACGGACATCTGTGAGACGAGCGAGGACGGCCGCTACTACATTGAGTTGACGCAGCGGTACAGCGATCTGTTGCGGGCCGGCCGCGATCCGCTGCCGGAGGACTGGGCGGCCAGCGTCCGGCTGCTGCTCAGCGGCCAGAAGTCGAACCCCGCCGGACGCGAGTTTGCGTCGCGCCTCGCGTTGGACCTGCACGTTGCGTCCGACGGCAAACCGGTCGAGCAGGGCGTGCGGCTCTGCCCCGCCGCGGACGGGGTCTACGAGGTCACGAAGCTGGGCGACACGCCGTGCATCCGCGCGCGACCGGGCGTCGGCGCGGGGCGCTACCTGTACTTCGACGTGGCCGACGCGTACTACTTCGACCACCGCGGGACGTTGACGGTCCGCTGCACGTACTTCGATGCCGGCCGCGAGCCGATCGAGGTCGAGTTCGACTCGGTCGTGGAGACGGACGCGCTGGCCGGGCGCTACCAGCGGGTCGTGCCAGCGATCGCGCGGACCGACAGCCAGGCGTGGAAGACGGCGACCGTTGTGCTGCGCGGGGCGCGCTGCGCGAACCGCCAGAACGCCGGCGCGGACTTTCGGCTGGCGGTGAACGGTGCAGATCTGGCCGTGTCGCGCGTGGAAGTTACGAAGCTGCCCACGGGCTACGGCGAGTAACCGCGGCCGGCGGGGAGAGAAGCACGGGCGTGTCGCGGACGGGGAACCCCCACGCGCGCTCGGATT
Source organism: Phycisphaerales bacterium (assembly GCA_003162245.1). Taxonomy (GTDB): domain Bacteria; phylum Planctomycetota; class Phycisphaerae; order UBA1845; family Fen-1342; genus Fen-1342. The sequence continues at coordinate 23,165 of PMMM01000186.1, read as the reverse complement.
ATCGGACTCAATCGCACTTCTTCCTTGAATTACAGAGGCGAATACAAGTACACTGGTTGTCGGGCAGGATAGTTGGTGCGCGCCCGTCTCGCCTCCGCTGACTCGGATGCACCGCGCGGCCTGCCGAAGGAACTAGGAGAGCCCGCCCGGGGTTTGGACCTCGACGGGCGCTTGCGCTCGTTTGCCGTCCGTGAATGTCGGCCGTGGAGGTCCGGCACAGCTAACCCAGTAACCAGAGGAACGAAGCAGTCATGGTACGCTTCTCAACACTCAAGCTCGTAGCATCGCTAGTCGTGTGCGTCACATTCAGCGCCGGAGCGGGATACGGCGGGCTGGCCGGGGACCAAGCCGCGCCTGAGGTCCAACCTACCGCCGTAGCGCCGCCGAGCGCGGCGCTTGCGGACGTAGCGGCCGCCCAACTGGCCGTGGAGTCGGTAATGGGGATGCCGAACCACGCGGGCCAGTGGCTGTTGCCACCCGGCACCACCGTGGAGGACGTGCGGTGGGACAACCACGTCGCCGAGATCGACCTGGCCTTGCCGCCGCTGCCGGGCAACTGGTATCTGTCCGACATCGACGTTGAGGCGCTCAGCGCCGTTCTGGCCGGACCTTTCTTCCATGACCCGTCCTTCGCGGGGACGAATGTCCGCGCGCGCGTCGGGGACAGCCGGACATACGACTCGCTGAGCCAGTTCCTCCCCTATCGTGCCGAGCCGGCGCCCCAGCCGCGCGGCGAGCCGGCGGAGGCAGCGCTCTCGCTCGAAGAGGCGGCGGCGCTCGCGCCCCCAGTGAGCGGACAGACGTTTGGTCCGTATACGCAGGCCGCCCATCAGCCGACCGGGGCCCTGACCGGCGTGTCGATTTTCGCCTCGGGGGGCCACGGCTGGACGGCCGATACCGGCGTCGGCAACTGGTACCTGCAGCGTGAGGTGATGCAGTCGATGAACGAGGACCACGGCAACATCGACATGTTGAACATCTTTGCGGCCTATGCGTTCAACGCCGGCGCGACGGTGGTGCCGTTCCGGCCCGTCGGCTGGCAGCCGATCGAGATCGTGCTCGATAATGACGATCCGGGCGTCACGTACGTCGGAAGCTGGAGCAACGGCAGCAGCTCGAAATACTACGAGAACGGCGTCACGAACTCGGGGATCCCGTACAAGTTCGCCTCCGCCAGCACAACGGAGACGGCCACGGCGCGCTACACGCCCACCATCACGGTGACCGATTACTACCCCGTATACTGCTTCACCATCGCCTCATCGAACCGGACCATGCAGACCTACCGCGTCAGCCACGCCGGTGGGATCAGCGAAGTGAAGGTCGACCACCGCCAGGTCGGCAACGGGTGGATCTGGCTGGGGAACTACTACCTGGCCGCGGGCGGGAACAACTACGTCGAAATCACGAACCAGTCCACCGACGCCGGCGTGGTCGTCGCCGACGCCATCCGCTGGGGCTGCGGCATGGGCGACATCGTGGGCAACGGAGCGAGCACGGTCAGCGGCTATTCGCGCGACGAGGAGTGTTCCAAGTACTGGGCGCAAAGCGAGCTCGGCAACCACGCGGTCGGATTTGATTCGAACATCTGGCACGTCTCCGGCCAGAGCGACACGGACGACAACGTCCGCACGGCGGCCAAATGGGCCGCGGAGATGAACCAAGTGCCCACGGGCGGAGTGCTGGTCGAGCGCTGGAAGCGCATCTACATCGAGTTCCACACCAACGCGACCGGCGGCGGAGCGCGCGGCGAGATGTGCCTGATCACAACCTTGGGCGCAACGACGTACCAGACGGAGTATGCGACGACGCTATCGAACGAGGTTGACGCCGACATGGTGGCGCAGAACGCGCAATGGGAATACGCCTGGTACGACCGCTCAGCGCCCACCTACACCAGCGCATACGGCGCGATCTGCACACCGGCGAACGGCGACGAGTTTGACGCGACCATTATCGAGGAAGCGTTCCACGACGATCCGACCGACGCACCGCTCTTGCGGGATGACCGGGTCCGAGCCGCCTTGGGTAAGGCCACCGTGCAGGGCATCACTCGCTTTCTCCACAGCCTGTCCGGCAGCACCGTCCCGCTCGCCTTTGCGCCGGACACGCCGCGCGACTTCCGGGTCCTCGACGCCGGCAGCGGTAATGTGACGCTCGCCTGGGCGGCGCCGATCACCGACGCGGCCCACGGCGATCCGGCGACGGGCTATGTGGTTTATCAATCCACGGACGGCCGCGCCTTCGGAAGCCCCATTGTGCTGGGCAACGTGCTCACGACCACGATCTCCGGCATCCCGGTGGCAGAGACGCATTACTACCAGGTGGCGGCGACAAATGCCGGCGGCGAGTCCATGCCCTCCGCCGTCCTGGCGGTACGCCGCCCGGCCGATGGTCAGTCGAACATCCTGATCGTGAATGGGTTTGACCGCCTACGGCGGCAACAGAACCCAATCGAGACGTTCACGCACCCGCCCGCCTATGCGGGGCTGTCGATCGAGCGCCAGCAGTGGCGCAAGAGCAATGCCTATAACTACGTGATTCAGCACGGCGATGCCTTGGCGGCCAACGGCTACGGCTTCTCGTCTGCGAACCACGACGCGGTCATCGACTCTGCTGTGCCGCTGACGGACTACATGTACGTCGACTGGATCCTGGGCAACGAGAGCAGCGAGGACGCGACGCTAACCGCGACCGAGCAGAGCCTGCTGACCACGTTCCTCAGCAACCGCCGCGGAGTGTTCATCACCGGCTCCGACCTCGCTTATGACCTGGTCGGCCTGTCCCACGGCACGGCCTTCTGTCAGAACACACTCAAGGTGGGGTATTCCACGAACGACGCCAACACGTACCAAGTCTCGGCGGACCCCAACGGCATCTTCGCCGGAGTGTCCGCGTTCGACTTCCTGCCGGCCAACGGTGCGCCCTACGACGCGTACGCCCCGGACATCATCACCGCCCGCACCGGTGCTCGCCGCTGCGTCAACTACGTCGGTGGCGGCGGCGGCATCGCCGGCGTGCAGTACTACGGCGGTGCGTACAACGCGGTCACGTTCGGCTTCCCGTTCGAGTGCATCACGTCGGCCACGGCCCGGGCTCAAATCATGCAGAAGGTCATCACCTTCCTGCAGACGGCCGCCGGACTGTTGCCGTTCGATTACGATCACGATGGCGATGTCGATTTGGTCGACTTCAACATCTTCAATGCGTGTTTCCTCGGGCCTGACAACGATTACGCGGCTGGGCACATATGCCTGGCGGAGGACTCGGACGGCGACATGGACGTCGACCTCGCCGACTTCGCGGCCTTCCAGCGTACGTTTACCGGCCCGCACCCGTAGCCGTCTCCACCGGCGGGCGGCACGGTCGAGNNCAACTCGGCGGTGCCGCCCGGCCGATGCGACCCGGCCGCCCAATTGGCAGAGCCGCGCCGCGTAGACGCGCGGACGCCTGCCTGGAGAATCCCACCATGTTGCGCATTTGTTGTGCAATCGTCGCCCTCGCAGCCCCTCTGGCTGTCGCGGCCCCGCTCCAGCGCTCTAACTCGGACGCGGGCACTACCTATCTCGGCGCGCTCGCCGATCTCGACTGGGGACGCCCCGTGGCCTCCGGCGACCTCGACGGCGACGGTTACGACGAGATCATCATCGGCGCGTCGGAACCGTACGGCGGATTCATCAGCCGGGTGTACGTGCTCCGCGGCGGGCCGGGCGCCCACGGCCGGGGAGCGATCGATCTCAGCACAACGGCGGCCGACCAGGTGATTCTCGGGGCCGCCGTGGACGACAATCTCGGCTGCTCGATCGCGACCGGCGATGTCAACGGCGACGGCATCGCCGACTTGCTGATTTGCGCCTCGAACGCGAGCTATGGCGGCGTCGAGTACCGCGGGATCGCTTACCTCATCTACGGCGGGCCGAACTTCTTCGCCTCCGGCACGCGCGATCTGAGCCTCAGCGGCCAATGGGACGTGCGTTTCCTCGGCCCCGTCGCCGACGGCGACATGGGCGGCAACAACATGTTCGGCGGGCTCGACGCCCACGCAGCCGCGATCGGCCGGCTCGATAGCGATGCGTACGGCGACGTGGTTCTCGGCGTACACCTCGCGACCGGCGGTGCATCGGGGTCCGGCAGCGTCTTCGTCGTCTTCGGCCTGCCGTTTCCCAGCGGAGCCACGGTCAACCTGGCCGTGCCCTCGAATTACGGAGTGCGCATCAACGGACGCGGCGAGTATGACCAGCTGGGTGAAGTCGTCCTGACGGCGGACCTGACCGGCGACGGTTTGGACGAGTTGATCCTCCCCAATGAGTACGCCAGCAAGGGGCTCTTCACGTCGGAGGGCGCGACGTACATCCTCCGGGGCCGGACGCGGCCGGCCTGGAACGCGGTCAAGTCCTACAACCTAGCCACGTTGCCCGCGAACATCACGCTGTGGGGGGCGCGCGAGGACGACAATCTCGGGGTCGCCGCGGCCGCCGGCGACTTCAATGGCGACGGGTTGGCCGATCTCGCCGTCGCGGCCCCCGGCGCCGACGCCGGCGCGTGGGACGATCAGATCGGCGAGGGCTTCGTCTACGGCTTGCTGGGCTCGCAAGCCTACCAGACGGGGACGTACAGCCGCGACTACGCCACCGCCACGCCGGACTTCAAGCTCGTCGGTGAGTTCCAGGAAGGTCTCGGGATGGAGGTCAGCGCGGGCGACTTCAACGGCGACGGAATCGACGACATCGCCGCCGCCGAGTGGTTCGCTGGACCCGAGACCAATGGCGTCGTCGAGGTGCTGTTCGGCCGGCCGTTCGCACCCGGTGCGACCTACACCGCCAACGTGGATACCGACCTGCACATCGTCGGGGCGGCGAACGACCGCATCGGGTTTTCACTTGGGGCTGCGGACGTGAATGGCGACGGGCTGCGCGAGATCGTGTATGGCACGCCCTTCAACAACAGCGACCGCGGAACGGTCTACGTCTTCACGTATGTCAGCGGCGACCCGGACCACGACGGAGACCACGATCTGGCGGACTTCGCGCGGTTGCAAGGCTGCTTTATCGGACCGGACGAGCGAACGACCGTCGGCCCGTGCGTGTTGCTGGATTTCGATCTGGACGAAGACGTGGATATGGCGGATTTCACCGCCTGGGTGCCCCTGATGGCGGGGCCGGGCTGAGCCGGCCGCCGAACTGCGCAGGTGCGGACTGTTCCGAGCTTACGAGCCGAAGCTCATTTTCCCCTCTCACTCACGTGGGCCGGCCGGTTATGATTGGGTGGCACAGCCCTCGAACCGTACGGACGGCGCACGGCAACGGCCGATGCTCGCCGGTCCAGGTATAGCGCTGGCTTGGAATAGGACATGCTGACAAACTTGCCTCGTGCACACCGCGTATGCCCTGTCCGGACCGCTGTCGTTCTTCTCGCCCTAAGCGCGACCCTCGCCGGCCGTGCTCAAGATGCGAACAGCGGCGACGTGCTGGTGACGCTCGATGACCGCTCCGTGTCATTTCGCGGCTTCTGGGCGGACGCCTTCAATCCCGGCTTCAAGAGTAATTCCGACGTCAACACGATTGTCACGCGCGCCGTCACCGGCCGGTACAACGCGATCTTCGCGGAGGTACTCGCGAACCAGGACCACGGCGCGAGCGGCCACGGGGCGTACTGGAATTCGACCATCCTCCCCAAGGCGACCGACATCTCCGGCGGAATCGATCCGTTGGCCACGCTCGTGGCACAAGCGCACGCGAACGGGCTGGAGGTCCACGCGTGGCTTTGCCCGTACCGCGTCTGCACAACGTGGCCACCTTCCGGCAACACGCATGTGCAGTCGAAGTGGATCATGGTACCGCGAGCAAACATGGGCGGCGGTCCAGCCAAGATCGCGGGCGCTTATTACCTCGACGCCGGCTCGCCGGACGCCCAGGAGTACATCATCAGCATCGTCCGCGAACTGGTGACGAACTACCAGATCGACGGGGTGAACTACGACTATATCCGATACCTAGATGTGGACGGCGGCTATCCGGCGGACCCCAACTATGCGGGCTCGTCGCTCGCACGCTTCCACGCTCTGACCGGCTACGTCGGCACGCCGGACGTCAACGAGCCTACGTGGTGCGATTTCCGCCGCCGGACCATCAGCGAGCTGGTCCGCCGCACGCGGGCGGAGATTCCATCGATCCCGAACGCGCGGCAGCCGCTGCGGTTTACGGCGGACTTGATCGCGTGGGGCTCCGCGCCGGGCAGCTTCACCAACTCGGACGCCTACCATCTCTACTGCGATTGGCGGATGTGGATGGAGAAGGCCTATCTCGACGCCGGCATCCCGATGAACTACAAGCGCGAGTATGACTCGGGCGAGGCGACCATGTACCGCAGTTGGGTGACGGCTGCGATCAACTGGCGTTACTCCCGGTTCACGTTTTGCGGGCAGGGCAACTACCTGAACCGTAAGGCCGACAGCGTCACGCAGATGCAGTACGCCCTGAACGCGGGATCCAACGGCGTCGTCAACTACTCGTACTACGACACGGCCGACGAGAACATGGACGGCAACTCGGAGAACGACCCGAACTGGTACGGGTACGTGGCCGCGAATCTGTTCACATCGACCGCGACGCCCCCGACGATGCCCTGGCGCGACCCCAACACCGCGACGGAGGGCACACTGTGGGGCCGCGTCGCGGACCCCGGCACCGACACGTCGATCGACGGCGCCAGCGTGCAGGTCGGCTCGCTCGCGGCGGTCCAGACGGACGGCAACGGGTACTACGTCGTCACTCTGATTACGGCGGGGGCCAGTGGCACCAGCTACACGGTCACGGCCAGCAAGAGCGGCTGCCCCACTGCGCGCCTGACCGGTGTCGTCGTGCGGCGCGGGATTGTCGTCCGGCAGGACATCAATCTGTGTGACACGGCCGTGTTGCCGGGCGACTTCGACCACGACGGCAATGTGGACCTGGCCGACCTGAACATCTTCATCGCCTGCATGGCGGGCAACGGGTATCAGTATGTCAACGGCCACATATGTTTGAGCGACGACCTCGACGGGGACCAGGACGTCGATCTGGCCGACTTCGCTGTGTTTCAGCAGTCGTTCACGGGGCCGTGATCCGGGCGTGCGGTCGATAAGGAACGGGTCAGGAACCTCTTGGGGTTAAGAGGAGGTTCCTGACCCGTTCTTTTTCTCTCCCAGAGCCCCTATCAAGGCCCAGATGTTTCGACCCTCCCCCCCGGCCCCTCCCTAAGAGGGAGGGGGGTTTTCTTGGGCACACTTAGACGTGCGGCGTTCCCAGCGGCTCTTCGCTAGTCGCCACGGCCGGGTTCGGCAGAATGCGCTCCGCCAGAGCGCGGGCGGAAGAGTACAGCGCTTCTTCGGCGCTCTCCGCCACGGCCCGTGCGGCCACCTCGCCGCGCTCCTCGGCCACGCGCATCTTGATGTCCTGATAGGCCTTGAAGCCGGTGCCGGCGGGGATCAGCCGACCGAGGATGACGTTCTCCTTCAGACCGACGAGCCGGTCCTCGGCCCCGGCCAGCGCGGCCTGGGTGAGAACCTTGGTGGTCTCCTGGAAGGACGCGGCGGAGATGAACGACTCGCTCTGCAAGCTCGCCTTGGTGATGCCGAGCAGCAGAGTCTTGGCCGTCCCGGGCTTGGGCCGGCGGCCCTTGGCGGGCGTGCCACCGTCCGCCTCGACGGCCTCGTTCTTGGAGCCGAACTCCTCGCGCGTGACGATCTGGCCGACCTGGCACTCGGTATCGCCGGGCTCGACCACCTTGACGGCCTTGGCGAGGCGCAGGTTCTCCTCGCGGAAGCGGAATTTGTCGATTACCTCGTTGGGCAGGAAGCGCGAATCGCCCTCGTTGTCGATCTTCACCTTCCGCGTCATCTGCGAGAGGATGATCTCGATGTGCTTGTCGTTGATCGTCACGTTCTGCTGACGATAGACCGACTGCACCTCCTTCAACAGGTACGCCTGGAGGTCCTCCTCGCCGTTGATGCGCAGGATGTCGTGCGGGATAAGCGGGCCTTCGCACAGCGGCGTGCCGGCCTCGACGAAGTCGTCGGCGTGGACGAGCAACTGCTTGTCCTGCGGCACGTGGTGCTCGCGCTCCATCCCGGACTCCGACCGCACGATGATCGTCATCTTGCCGCGCCGCCGATCCGCCTGCAGCGCGACGCGCCCGGAAATCTCGGCCAGCACCGCCGGCTCCTTGGGCTTGCGCGCCTCGAAAATCTCGGTGACGCGCGGCAGGCCGCCGGTGATGTCCTGAGTGCCGGAGATCTCCCGCGGCTGGCGGGCCAGCAGAGTGCCCGGCTTGACCGGGTCGCCCTCGCGGACCTCGATGCGGGCCTTGGCCGGCAGGTGATGGAAGTCGCGGATCGCGCCGTCCTTGCTCTCGATGATGAGGCGCGGGTGCTTGTCGCCCTTGTGCTCGACGACGACGAACTTGCTGCCCTCGCGCCCTTCCTGCTCCTGCCGCACGGTCTCGCCGTCGATGACATCCTGGAAGCGGACGAAGCCCTCCTTCTCCGCCAGCATCGGGGTGAAGTGCGGGTCCCAGCGGACGATCACGCTACGTCCGGGGATCTTGTCGCCGTGGGCGAACAGGACAGCAGCGCCGTACGGAACCTTGTAGCGCTCGAGCTCGCGCCCCTTGTCGTCGTTGACGGCGATTTCGCCGTTGCGCTTCAGGACCCGGTAGATTTTCTTGCCGCTCTCCGGATCGAGCAGCTCGACGGCGTTGAGGTTGTGATAGACGACCATCCCGGGCTGGAAGGCGGCGATCTCGTTCTCGACGACGGCGCGGCTGGCGACGCCGCCCGTGTGGAACGTGCGCATGGTGAGCTGCGTCCCAGGCTCGCCGATGGACTGCGCCGCGATGATGCCGACGGCCAGCCCCTCCTCGACGAGGCGCGCGGTGGAGAGGTCGGCGCCGTAGCAGCGGACGCAGATGCCCTGCTTGCTCTCGCAGGTCAGCGCACTGCGGACGCGGATGCTCTCCAGGCCCAGCCCGCCCTCTTCCGGTTTGGCCTCGAGCTGACGGGCGATGCTGGGCGTGATCAGGTCGTTCTCGTGCACGATGATCTCGTCGCTGCGCGGGTCGCGGATCGTGTCGCGCGCGACGCGCCCCATGATCAACTGCGACAGCTTGATGTCGACCTCTTCGCCCTTGTAGATCGTGCTCTTGGTGATCCCTTCGATCGTGCCGCAGTCGGTCTCGTTGATAATGACGTTCTGGGCCACGTCGGCCAGCTTGCGCGTCAGGTAGCCGGAGTCGGCGGTCTTCAGCGCGGTGTCGGCCAACCCCTTGCGGGCGCCGTGCGTGGAACTGAAGTACTCGAGCACGGTCAGCCCCTCGCGGAAGTTCGCCTTGATCGGGGCCTCGATGATCTCGCCCGACGGCTTGGCCATCAGGGCCCGCATCCCGGCGAGCTGCCGAATCTGGTCCACGGACCCGCGGGCGCCCGAGTCGGTCATCAGGTAGATCGGGTTGAGGTACGGCCGGGCCCGCGCGTCCCCCACCTTTGCTTCGTGGCCCTCGGCCGTCCGCCAGTCGCGCTTCAGCGTCTCCATCATCTCGGCGGTGATTTTCTCGCGCGCGTGGACCCAGATGTCGATCAACTGGTTGTGGCGCTCCATCGGCGTGATGACGCCGTTCGTGAAGTTACGCTCCACGCGGTCGACCACCTTCTGGGCCGCGTCGAGGATTTTCTGCTTGGTGTCCGGGATACGCAGGTCGGTCAGCGCAAACGACAGGCCGGCCAGCGTGCTGAACTTGAAGCCCAACTCCTTGATGCGGTCCAGCAGCGAAATCGTCGCGGACCGCCCGAGCCGGACGTGGCAATCGTCGATCACGCGCGACAGGGCCTTGCCGATCGGGTAGTTGTAGAAGGGCAGCGCCCGGTCGAGCGTGTCGTTGAAGATGCACCGGCCGACCGTCGTGAGCACGCGCCCGTTCGCGGGCACCGGCTCGGTCAGCTTCTCCCGGCCCTGGACGATCTCCTGCTTGCGGATGCGCACGCGGATCGGCGTGTGCATGCCGATCTGGTGCATGACCAGCGCCAACATCGCCTCATCCGGGCCGGTAAAGGCCCGTTCCTGGCCCTTGGGCTGCTCGCCCGGCTCGCTGGCGTGGTCGCAGGTGAGGTAGTAGATGCCCATGACCATGTCCTGCGAAGCGGTCATGATCGGCGAGCCGTTGGCGGGGCTGAAGATGTTGTTCGTGCTCATCATCAGCACGTGCGCCTCGGCCTGCGCCTCGATGGACAGCGGCAGATGCACCGCCATCTGGTCGCCGTCGAAGTCGGCGTTGAAGCCCTTGCACACCAGCGGATGGATCTTGATCGCGTTGCCCTCGACGAGCACCGGCTCGAACGCCTGGATGCCCATGCGGTGCAGCGTCGGCGCACGGTTGAGCAGCACGGGATGCTGGTAGATCACCTCTTCGAGGATGTCCCAGATCTGTTGCTCGCGCCGCTCCAGCATCTTCTTGGCGCTCTTGATCGTGTCCGCCAGCCCACGCTCGCGGAGCTTGCGAATGATAAACGGCTGATACAGCTCCAGCGCGATCTTCTTCGGCAGGCCGCACTGGTGCAGGCTCAGCTCCGGCCCCACCACGACCACGCTGCGAGCCGAGTAATCGACGCGTTTGCCCAGCAGGTTCTGGCGGAAGCGGCCCTGCTTGCCCTTGATCATGTCGGTCAGCGACTTGAGCGGGCGGTTGCTCGAGCCCAGCACCGGCCGGCGGCAACGCCCGTTGTCGAACAGCGCGTCCACCGCCTGCTGCAGCATCCGCTTCTCGTTGCGAATGATCACTTCCGGCGCGTTCAGGTCGATCAGCTTCTTGAGCCGGTTGTTCCGGTTGATGATGCGGCGGTACAGGTCGTTCAGATCGCTGCTGGCGAAGTTGCCGCTGTCGAGCAGGACCAGCGGCCGCAGGTCCGGCGGAATCACAGGGATGACTTCGAGCACCATCCACTGCGGCTCGTTGTGGCTCTGGCGGATCGCTTCGACCAGCTTGAGCTGCTGGGAAAGCTCCTTGATCTTCTGCTTGCTGTTGGTCTTGCGCAGGCCGGTGAGCAGCTCGGCCGACAGCGTGGGCAGGTTGATCTGCGCGAGCAGCTCGCGGACCGCCTCGGCCCCCATCAGGGCGCGGAACCCAGTGTCGCCGTACTCGTCCATCGCCCGGCGATACTCCTCTTCCGTGAGGAGCTGCTTGCTCTCGAGCTTCGAGCCCCCGGGGTCGACGACAACGTAGTCCTGGAAGTAGATGACCTTCTCGAGGTCGCTGGTCTTCATGTCCAGCAGCGTGCCCAGCCGGCTCGGCATAGCCTTGAAGAACCAGATGTGCACGACGGGCGCCGCCAGGTTGATGTGCCCCATGCGCTTGCGCCGCACGCGGCTGTGCGTGACCTTGACGCCGCAGCGGTCGCAGATCATGCCCTTGTGCTTGGTGCCCTTGAACTTGCCGCAGAAGCACTCCCAGTCGCGCTCGGGGCCGAAGATGCGTTCGCAGAACAGCCCGTCCTTTTCGGCGCGGTAGGTGCGGTAGTTGATCGTCTCGGGCTTCTTCACCTCGCCGAACGACCAACTGCGGATGTCGTTCGGAGAAGCCAGCGAAATGCGGACCGCCGTGAAGTCATTAATGCGATCGTAGACGATATCAGCCATGGGCTTTGCTACCTCGTCCTTAGGTGCTCAACGCTCGGCGCACGAGCCGCGGGTCTCTCACAAGCCCGCGGATCTCCGGCGCGCAGGGGCACGCCGTCATCGCTGCCGGGCCGCCGCCCAGTCCTCGGCGCGCATCGTCACGCCGACCAGGCCGCCGGTCCGCTTAAACCCCAGTTCCTCGCAAAAATCCACCTCTGTGCCGTACGCAACCGCGTCCACCCGCTGCACGCCCTCGGCGTACATGCGGTCCAGCACGCGCCGCGCCATCTCCTTGGCAATCCCGTTCGTGTCGTGCTCGATCCGCCCGTCGGTCCGCGTGATCGCCGCGGGGCCCTGGAACGACGGATCGAGCTTGCACTCGGTCAGGTAGCCGCGCAGCCCGTCGCAAACGCCCCGCGCCACCCCGATCAGACGCCCCGCCGCCCGGGCCGTCACGAACGCCGCACTGCTGACCATCATCTTGCGAATCTGCTCCGGCTTGGCCGCGATATCGTGGCTGAGCCGCCGGTAGAACTCGGTAAGCTCCTCCGGCGTCACGCTCTGTCCGGTGCTGTATTGAACGTCCGGCATTCCGTGCTCCCAGGCCCGCGGTCCCTTAGATCAGCCGCCGCTTCTCGAGCTGGATGTTCAGGCCCAGACCGCGAATCTCGTTGCACAGCACGTCGAACGAGACCGGCGTGCCCGCGTCGAGCGTGTGCGTACCCTTGACCATGCTCTCGTAGATCTTGGTACGCCCTTCCACGTCGTCGCTCTTGACCGTAAGCAGCTCCTGCAGCACGTACGCGGCGCCATAAGCCTCGAGGCCCCACACTTCCATCTCGCCGAAACGCTGCCCGCCCGTGCGGGCCTTGCCGCCCAGCGGTTGCTGCGTGATCAGGCTGTACGGGCCGGTCGAGCGGGCGTNNTGGTGCAGCTTCAGCATGTAGATCTGCCCCACCGTCACCGGCTGATCGAGCGCGTCCCCGGTCCGCCCGTCAAAGAGCGTTACCTTCCCGGTCAGCGGCATCTCCGTGAGCAACTCGCCGGTCCGCCCGGCGTTCTGGATCACCTCGGCGTTCTCCCGCCGCTTGCGAACGTACGCATTCGCCTCGTCGAGGCACGTGCGAATCTGCTGCTCGGTGGCACCGTCGAACACCGGCGTGATCACCTGGAAGCCAAGTACCGCGGCCGCCCAGCCCAGGTGCGTCTCCAGGATCTGGCCGACGTTCATACGGCTCGGCACGCCGAGCGGGTTGAGCACGATGTCGATCGGCGTCCCGTCCTCCAGGAACGGCATGTCCTCTTCGGCCATGATCTTGGCGATCACGCCCTTGTTCCCGTGGCGGCCGGCCATCTTGTCGCCCACCGACAGCGTGCGCTTGGTCGCCACGTAGACCTTGACCATCTCCAGCACGCCCGAAGGCAGCTCGTCGCCACGCTTCATGTGCCCTAGGCGGCGCTCGCACTCCTTCTGAATCTCGTGGATGCGCGGCGAGTACTGGTTAAAGATCTCCTCGGCGTCAGCCCGCTTGCTGACCGGCTTGACCCACTTCGGCGAAAAGGTCCCGATCTGCTCGAGGATGACATCCGGGTTCTCGCTCTTGCCGACCTTCTGCCGCGTGTTCGGATCGACCAGCAACTGCTCGCCGACCTTCTCGATCTCGTCCACCATCTGGCGGAACAGCTTGATCCGCTGCTCGTCGCACTCCAGGCGGAAGGCCTTCATCTGGCGGTCCACGTCGCGCTTCTGCTCTTCGCTGAGGTGCGTGCGCCGGCTGAAGTGCTTGGCGCCGATCACGATGCCTTCCTGGCCCGCTGGCAACTCGAGCGAGTCGTTCTTTACGTCCTCGCCCGCCCGGCCGAAGATCGCGTGCAGCAGCTTTTCCTCCGGGGAGAGTTCAGTCTTGCTCTTCGGCGAGACTTTGCCGACCAGAATGTCGCTCGGGCCCACCCGCGTCCCCAGCCGGACGATCCCGCGCTCGTCCAGGTTGCGCAGCGCCCGCTCGGAGACGTTGGGGATGTCACGCGTGAACTCCTCGCGCCCCAGCTTCGTCTCGCGGATCTCGATGTCGTGCGACTCGATGTGGATGCTGGTGAACGAGTCGTTCTTCACCAGGCGTTCCGAGATCAGGATCGCGTCCTCATAGTTATACCCGTCGAACGTCAGGAACGCGACCAGCACGTTGCGACCCAGCGCCAGCTCCCCCTGATTCGTGCCCGCGCCGTCGGCGATAACCTGGCTCTTTTTGACCTTCTGCCCCGGCCGCACGACCGGCCGCTGGTTCAGGCACGTGCGCTCGTTCAGCCCGACGTACTTGCGCAGCACGTACTCGTCCGTGTTGTCGAGCACGATCCGCTTCGCATCCACGTACGTGACGACCCCGGACTGGCGGGCCCGCACCACCATCCCGCTGTTCTCCGCGACCGACCGCTCCATGCCCGTCGCAATGATCGGCGGGTCCGTCCGGATCAGCGGCACCGCCTGCCGCTGCATGTTCGAGCCCATCAGCGCGCGGTTCGCGTCGTCGTGCTCCAGGAACGGGATCAGCGCCGCGGACACGCCCACCGTCTGCTTCGGCGAGATGTCCACGAAGTCGATCCCGTCCGCCGGCACCTGCCGCAGGTCGCCGAACATCCGCCCCAGCAGCGTCCCTTCCTTGATCCGGGCCGGCTTGCGCCGCCCTTCGCCCTTCTGCCGCTGCGCGAGGAACTCGTCCTTCGCCACCACCGGCGGCAGACGCTTGCCGTCGTTCTCCGATTCCACCACATCCGGCGGCGCCAGCGTGGCCTTCATCTCCTGGTCGGCCCGCAGGTACACGATGTCCCCGTTGACCTTGCCCTTCGCGACCTTCCGGTACGGCGTGATGAGGAAGCCGTACTCGTCCACCGAGCTGTAGATGCCCAGCGATGCGATCAGGCCGATGTTCACGCCTTCGGGCGTCTCGATCGGGCAGACGCGGCCGTAGTGGCTAATGTGCACGTCGCGGACCTCGAAGCCGGCCCGCTTGCGGTTCAGGCCGCCGGGGCCGAGCGCGGAGAGGCGCCGTTCATGCGTCAACTGCGACAGCGGGTTGGTCTGGTCCACGACCTGCGACAGCTCGCTGCGCCCGAAGAAGAAGTCGATCGCGCTCGAGATGCTCTTGCTGTTCACGATCTCCGCGATCTTGCCGATCGAATCCGGCTCCTTCAGGCTCATCCGCTCCTGGACGGTGCGCCGGAGCTTGAGGAAGCCCTTGCGCAACTCGTCCGACGCCAACTCGTCGATCGTGCGCAGCCGCCGGTTGCCCAGGTGGTCGATGTCGTCGACCTGTCCCTCGCCGGCGCGCAGGGCCAGCACGTAGCGCAGCGAGCTGACGAAGTCCTCGGGGCGCAGCACCATCTCCGACTCGGGGATGCCCTGCTCGAACTTGCGGTTCAGGCGGAACCGCCCGACCTTGCCGAGGCGGTAGCGGTTCTCGTCGTAGAACTTCTCCTGGAAGAGCTTGCGGGCCTTGTCGAGCTGGACGGGGTTCCCGGGGCGCAGGCGGGCATAGATTTTCTGTAGTGCCTCTTCGTGCGTCTGGCTGTCGTCCTCCGCCAGCGTGTTCAGGATGATCGGGTCGGTCATCTTCGCGATCACGTCCACCTGCTTGATGGAGGACTCGCGGATCTTGTTGAGCGCCTCGCCCACCTGCCGGGCCGCGCCCACCAGCTCTTCGCCGGTCTCCGGATCGACGACCGGGGCGGCGGTCCACATGTCCGGCTTGAGGCTCTGCACGCGCAACGACTTGATCGCGTAGAACGCCTGGACGATCGACTCCGTGCTGCCGAACTTCGCGTCCATCGCCCGTAGGAAGGTCGTGGCCGGAATCTTGCTGCTCTGGTCGATGCGGACCGCGAGGATGTCCTTGCGCGTGACGTTGATCTCGATCCACGACCCGCGCTCGGGGATGATGCGGCAGGCGTGCAACGCGCGGTCGCCCTCGGCGGACTCCTTGACGAAGTCCACGCCCGGGCTGCGGTGCAACTGCGACACGATCACCCGCTCGGACCCGTTCACGATAAACTCGCCCCCGCCGATCATGATCGGGATCTCGCCCAGGAAGATCGCCTCCTCGGTCACCTCCTCCACATCCTTCCGCCGCAGCCGCACGGTCACCCGAAACGGCATGCCGTACGTCAGGCCCAGCTCGCGGCACTCGTCGGACGTGTAGCGCGCCTCGTCCAGGGCGTACTCGACGTACTCGAGCCGCATGTTTCCGTCGTAGCTCTCGATCGGAAAGACCTCGCGCAGCAGGCCCTCCAGGCCCATCGCCTTGCGCTCCGCCGGCGTTTTGTCCAATTGGAGGAAACGCGCGTAAGAGACGATCTGGATCTCAATCAGGTTTGGAACGCTGATGGCGTCGCCATAGCGACTAAAGTCGCGAACTTGCTGGGTGAGCATTCGGAAATCCCTCGCGTGTTAATCCGCGATCACTGCCGTCGTATTCCCCCAACCATCGAGCCCGATCCTGCCGCGGCGCGTAGACAAACAGAGCGCAGTCCGCCACGAACCCTCTCCGCGGACGCACTCTACCGAACCAACATCGTTGGTAACCAGAATACCGTCTGGTCCGTCGCGCATCGCACCAATCTTGCAAGCAACGCATTATCTTCACCGGGTATCTGGAATGCAAGTGAAAAAACGGGTAATTTCCGCGCGACGGATCGGCCCGGCCGGCTGCCGGCCCCCGCCGGCCACCCGCAGCTCCATGTTTCGTTTATGAAACTGCGGCGCGGTTTTTCGATTCAGTAGATGGCAATTATTATGGGACGACTAATCGGAATCGACTACGGGCAGCGACGCATCGGCCTCGCCGTCAGCGACCCCGGCGGGCGCATCGCGACCCCCGTTACCACTCTCGCCGCAACCGGCTCCCACCCGAAGGACGCCGAGCACATTCTCCGCTGGGCAGCCGAGCATGACGCCACAGGGGTGGTCGTCGGGCTCCCTCTGAGCATGGACGGCTCCGACAGCGACCAGACCCGCCTCGCTCGCTCGCTTGCGGACGAGCTACGCAGTCGCGGCCCCCTGCCCGTCGAGCTGTGGGACGAGCGTCTGAGCACGTTTCAAGCCGACGAACTGATGGAAGCCGCCAACGTACCCCCGGCCCGCCGCCGCAAGCTCCGCGACGCCTTCGCCGCCCAGGTCATCCTGCAGTCGTTTCTGGACGCCCGGCGAACGTAACTCCCCCGCCGCCCAGCCATCACCAGGCAATAGCGACCTCCAGCCGCTGGCCGGCGCGTACCTCCACACGCTCATCCAGCCGCACTCCGCAGCGCGCGCCGTCCTGATTGAACTGCGCTGGCAAGACGCGCGGCGCCGTCGCGCCATCACCGTCCACGATCGCCACCTGCACGCTCCGCACGTCGACCGACGGGACCTCGAACGCCAACTCTCCAAGACGCAACGTGCCCCACTCAACCTGCACGCGATTCGTTTGCGTCCGCCCCTCCCGCCGTTGCGCGAGATTGCCCCAGCCCGTGCCGGCCGAGAAGAAGCACTCAAAACCGTCTTGCTGAATCCGCGGCGAGAAGCCGAGCTTGCCGGCCGGGCCGTCGAACGTGAAGCCGGCCAGCGCATGCAGCACGCCCCAGGACGCCAAGGCCCGGGCGTAATGGTCGCCGCACTCGACCTCGTTCCACGGATTGTGCTTCCGGCCGTCGTAACGCTCATCAATCCCGCGGACGATCAGCAGGGCCTCGTCCGCCATGCCCTCCCACGCCAGGCCCGCCGCGACCTGGTATTCGATGCCGGTCCAGACCTCGTCGCGATACCGCACCGGCTGCTTCGGCCGTCCGCCGCGCGGCCAGGTGCAGATGAACAGGCCCGGCTCGCCCGGGCGCGCGAACCAGCGCTCCGGCGGGTACTTCTTGTTCAGCGGCCCCACGTCCGGCGCCCAATTGTACTTGAACACCGCGGCCAGCGCGCTGCGCACCTTGTCCGCCGGGTAAACGTCGCCCAGATCGAGCACATGGGCCCAATTCTGCCCAAAGAGTTGGTCGCTCAGACAGCCGGTGCCGTACTGCCACGGCCGCTCGTCGCCGGGCGGGACGCGCTGCTCGAAATACTCACCGTTGAACAGGTTTTCGACGGTCCATGCGCGGCCGCGCTCGAAAAGTCCGTGGTAGCGCCGCGCGGCGTCCGCGTCGTCCATGCGTTTGGCCATCTCCTCGCCGGCCCGCAGCGCCGCCAGATACAACGACCCGACGAACGTGTTCGGACCGACAAAGCTGATGTCGTACGTGTTGTGCTGCCGGTCGCTCTCGATGACGCCATTGTCGTCGCCGTCCTCGGTGATCAGGTATTCGAGCGCGGCCTTGATGCGCGACCAGTGCTTGCGGAGGAACGCATCGTCCGGCGACGTCAGGTGCTCGCGATAGCACTTGAGCACGGTGCCGGCCTGGCCGTCGGCGGCAAAGTTGCGGTCAGACCGAAAGCCGACGAGCCCGGAGGTTTCCTCGAACGCCTCGCCGAGGTCCTGCATGATCCGCGTCGAGCGCGCCAGCTCGGGGAACAGCCACGCGTCGGCCTGGGCATAGTTCCACACATGCGTGCACGTCCCCTCGCAGCAGCACACGCCCTCCCATGCCCAGAAGCGGCCGTTCTGCCACCATTGCGCCGTCCCGGTCGCCAGGTTCGCCACCGGCATCATCAGCCGCGTGCTCAGCCACCACGGCAGCGTCGTCTGACGGTAGTACGCGTCGCAGAAGCGCAGCGTGTCGGCCCGCAGGCGCTCCAGGTCTTTGGCCAATTGCACGGCGACGTCGCGGGCGTCCGTAAACCAGTTCGTGTACATCCGCCCGTGACCGGTGTGCAGGTTCGGGAAGTGCCACGAGACGATGAACGTTACTTCGCGCGACTCGCCGGGCTGGAGCGAGAACGTGCTGGCGAACTCGCCGACGAGTGGCTTTTCAAAGCCGCTCTCTACCGGATCGTGCGATACGTTGACGGCGTGCCAGACATTGGCGGGGTACATGTCTTGATCGTCGCCCCGCGCCGCCCAGGCTTGGCCGAGCCCGACGAGGCTCAGCGCCATGCTCCCGTACCCGAGCGCGTGCTCGTCGAACTCGCGGTAGTCGTCCGCCAGCACGTTACTCAGCGCGATGTCGTCGACGTTGACGTGCCCCCAGCCGCCGCTGGCGTCGTCGACGATCTCCAGCCGCGCCGACCGGCCCGCGAACTCGCGGACAGCCCACACACGCGGCTCGAGCTTCTCGTCGTTGCGGCCGGTGGCGGTGCGGACGACCTNNGATCTCGAACAGATCGCTGACCATGCGCCCGGTCGGCTTGTCGCCCGCGGTGAAGCTGTTCACGAGGTACTGCCCGCCGAAGCCGCTGACCGGGTTCTGGTCGGGATGGGCGCCCGTGGCGGGTTTCTAGCCGAACGCTTCACCCGCCACGGTCCAGCCTCTGTACGTCCCGGATTCGAAGTCCGCCAGCACGCGCGTTACGGCCGGACCGGCGGGCAGCGGCGGACGGCGCTCGACCGCATCCATGAGGACCGTCGTCACGCCGTTGTCGCCGACCGCGCGATTGCGGCGGCGGGTCGTGAGCGGGCTCCTCTGGTCCGCGAATACGTGGTTCTCGAGCCAGCCGCCCAACGCGACTTCGGCCAGCACGTCGCTCGTGTTCTTGACAGAAAAACGCAGGACCGTTGCAGGCCACGCGGAATCTCGCGCGCTCAGCGGGACAAACGGGCTGAAGACCTCCAGGTCCACGTCCACCCGCGGCACCGTCTTGTCTTTCGTCCGGTACCGAACCAGCGCTCGCGGATACTCGCCGACGAATTCGATCGCGTCGTAGCCGGCGTCGTCCAGCGTGGCCCGCGTCACCGCTCCATCCACGGCGCGTACCGCAATCGCGAACCCCTGCGCGATAGGCCGCGCCGGCCGATACGTGTCGTAGCTGGTGTGTCCGACCCCGCCAAAGTACGTGTTGCCGTCGAGCGCCCAGCAGCCGAGCGTGCCGTCGCCGAGCACGTAGAGCTGCCCGGCGCAAATGCCGCCACACGGCATCCCAATCGTCGTGCGGGCGTCGTTGCGATAGGCGCGTTGCCGCCCGCGTTGCCGCAACTCAACGACCTGCGCCTTGGAAACCCCTTTGTCGGCGGGCACGAGCTGCGCCGGTGACACATTCTGCACGGGAATCTCCTGTGCGGAGAGGGTCGCGGCCAGGCACAGCGTTAACAGCGCGAAGCGGCGCATGCTCGAATCCCACGTGCGAAGTTGCCGAGTATACACTAGCCACCGAACACCGCATTTATCCCGCGTGGGCAGCACGGAGGCGAGATTATCGGACTGCCTGCCATCGAGCAACCGAACTTTAGATTTGAATTCGTCTTCTGTGCCGTTTACTATGGGGCTAGCGCCGTTCCCGAGATAAGAGGCACGTTCTCTCGGACGGAGGTGGAGACCAGTGGCGGGTTGCTGTCGTGGCAACCCCGCTCTTTCTTTGAGGCGTTCCCACGCACAGGAGCAAAAAGTCATGGTGAATGGAGCAACCGCGGGAAATCTGCGCGCGCGCCGGCTTGCTACGGCGGCGCTGACGTGTGTCGCCGCGCTGATCGGTCACGGACTCGCGTGGGGCGCCGACGAGGCGGCCACGGTCGGCATCCTCCAGTGGAGATCCGGGGCCCGCGCCACCGAGAAGCAGGAGCCCGCGGCGCTGGCCCAGACCCTGGCGGCGACGTCCCGCGCCGGCACCCAGCGCGTCGTCATCCAGTTCGAGCGGCCCCTGATGCCGTCCGAGCGCCAACAGCTCGAGGCCACCGGCGTGCGACTCCTGAACTACGTCGGCGACAACGCGTTTTTTGCGACCATCGACGGCACGCGCGTCGATCCCGGCCGCGTGGCGCAAATGACCGCGCTCCGTTGCGTCCTGCCCATCGAGCGCAACTGGAAGCTGCACCCGGATCTGGCCGCCGGCGTGATCCATGAATGGGCGCTCGTCAACCCGCCCAAGGACAACGGCCAGCCGGCGCCCGCACCAATCGTCGCGGCCTACGTCCTATTCCACCCGGACGTGCCCATGAGCGAGGGCGTGCGCATCGCACAGCGGCATGGGGCCTTCATCCGCTCCACGCTCCAGGCAATTAACGGCCTGGTCATAGAGCTGCCCGCAGCGAACATCCTCGCCCTGGCCGACGAGGACGGCGTCCAATCCGTCGAGCCGCCGCTGCCCAAGTTCTCGATGACCAACAATGACAACCGACGACAGACCGGCGTCAACACGGTACAGGCTGCCCCGTACGGCCTGGACGGTACCGGCGTGGACGTGATGGTGTACGATGGCGGCACAGGCCGGTCCACGCACCAGGACTTCGGCGGCCGACTGCACGTGCGCGACACGTCGGGCACGGTCGATCACTCCACGCACGTCGCCGGCACCATCGGCGGCAGCGGCGCCGCCAGCAGCGGCACATACAAGGGCATGGCGCCGGCGGTGACGTTCGAGGCCTACGGGTTCGAGCAGGCCGGCGGCCTGCAGCAGGGCTTCCTCTATACCGACCCTGGTGACATGCAGAACGATTACAGCCAGGCGATCAACACCTACGGGGCCGATCTGGCGAGCAACTCGATCGGCACCAACACCGCTCCAAATGGCTACCCCTGCGAGTGGGAGGGCAACTACGGCGTCACGTCGGCGCTCATCGACACGATCGTTCGCGGCGACGGCAGCAACCCGCTCTTCGCCGCGCCGTTCCGCATCGTCTGGGCCAACGGTAACGAGCGGCAGACCGCGCGCTGCCTGGGCATCGAGGGCTACGCCTCGCCGTATCACTCCACCGCGCCGCCGGCGTGCGGCAAGAACCACATTACGGTCGGCGCCCTGAACTCGAACGACGACTCGGTCACCGATTTCACCAGTTTCGGGCCCACCGACGACGGTCGCATCAAGCCGGACATCTCCTCGACCGGCTGCCAGTCCACGGATGACGACGGCGTAACGTCGTGCTCCAGCTCCGGCGACACCAGTTACACCACGATGTGCGGCACCTCGATGGCTTGCCCGACGGTCGCCGGCATCAGCGCGCTGATACTTCAGGACTACCGGGCGCACTATCCGGGTCATCCCGACTTCCGCAATTCGACCCTGAAGGCTCTGCTGGCGCATTCGGCGGTGGATGTGGTCACCCCTGGGCCGGACTACCAGACTGGCTACGGCTCGGTACGCGCTCCGGCGGCGATCGATTTGATGCGCAGCGGCAACTTCCTCGAGAACACCGTCAGCCAGGGGCAGGTCTACGCCGTCGTGGTGATAGTGCAACCTGGCCAGACGCAGCTCAAGGCGACCCTGGCGTGGGACGACGTGCCCGGCGGGGCAGAGGTCTACCCGTGCCTGGTGAACGACCTCGACCTGCGCGTTTGGGACGCGCAGAACAACCGCTATTGGCCCTGGACTCTGAATCCGACCAATCCCAGCGCCGCCGCGGTCCGTACCCAGGCCGACCACGTCAACAACATCGAACAGGTGGTGATCGACAATCCGGCGGCCGGCGCGTACCGCGTCGAGGTCTACGGCTACAACGTGCCGCAGGGGCCGCAGTCGTTCTCGCTGGCCGCGACGCCCTACCTGGTCAACTGCTCGCAGGCTGGCACTGCGGCGCTTGACCGCGCCAAGTACGCCTGCACGTCGACGGCGACGATGCAGGTCATCGACTGCGGCCTGAACACCAGCGACTCGGTCGTCGACACGGTCACGGTGAACATCGCTTCGACGACCAACCCGGCCGGGCTGGACGTCGTGTTGACGGAGACCGACCCGGCCTCCGCCGCGTTCCTCGGGACGGTCCTGCTGCGCACCACCGCGGGCTCGGGCGTACTGCAGGTGAGTCCGGGCGACACGGTCACGCTGACCTACAACGACGCCGACCACGGCGACGGCAACCCCGCCACGGTCACGGCCACCGCCGCGGTGGACTGCACGCCGCCGGTCGTATCGAACGTGCAGGTCAATCCGCTCAACGCACGCGATGCCACGATCACGTTCTACACCAACGAGCCGGCCCAGGCGACGGTCCACTACGGCTTGGCGTGCGGCAGCCTCGTGTGGTCGCAAGCGGCCTCCGGCTACCGGACCGCGCACAGCATCCCGCTCGCCAACCTGACGGACAACACGACCTATTACTTCGTGATCAATGTCGCCGACGAGGCGGGCAATGCCACGACCGCCAACAACGGCGGGCTGTGCTACACCTTCACGACGCCGGAGGTGCCGGACTACTTTACCGAGCTGTTCAGCGCCAACGACATGGACAATCTCGGCCTGTCGTTCACGCCGAACGGCTCGGTCGATTTCTACCGCGGCTGCGTCGGGCCGATCACGCAGCTCCCAACCGATCCCAACGGCGGCACCGCGCTGACCCTCACCGACGACAGCTCTGTGCAGGTCACGCTCAGCGGCAGCGCGACGGTCGCCCTCTACGGCACCACCTACAACCACTTCTGGGTCGGCAGCAACGGGTACATCACCTTCAACAGCGGCGACAGCACGTACAACGA
>PMMM01000229.1:126-10944 GCA_003162245.1 Phycisphaerales bacterium | reverse complement strand
GGCCAGCGCGCCGCGCCGCCGGCGCTGGGCCGGGTCGTGTCCGTCATGATCGGTCCCAGGTCGCATCATTGCGGGGCGTATCGTATCCGCGGGCCTCCGGTCGTGCAGTGTCGGCGGTTGACACTCCGCGCAGTCGGGCCGACAATCTGTTCGCACAGGTGGCAGTCTATGCAGACCGTAATCATAAGTACTTCCGACACAAATTCTTACGCGCGGAACCTGACCGCCGCCGCCCAGGCGCTCCGCGACGGTGCCCTCGTCGTCTTCCCGACGGAAACCGTCTACGGCGTCGCTGCCAACGCCGCCGATGCGCAGGCCACCGCGCGTCTGCGCGAGGTCAAGGGCCGCGGGACCGCGCAGCCCTTCACGGTGCATCTCGGCCAACGCGCTCACGCCCGGCGGTTCCTGAGCGCCCCGTCGCCGGTGATTCGGCGTCTGGTGCGGCGGGNNGGCCGCTGACGCTGATCTGTGAGGAGCGGTCGCCCCAGGACACCGAGATCGCCGACGTGTGCTCTGGCGAGCAACTAAGCGCGCTCTACCAGGACGGCACCGTTGGGCTGCGTTGCCCGGACCACGCCGCCGCAACGCGGTTTCTCACCGAAGCGGGCGTGCCGGTGGTCGCCAGCAGCGCGAATCGGCGGGGGGGGCCGCCGCCCGTGGACGTGGACGCGGCGCTCCGCGACCTCAGCGGCTTGGTGGAGTACGCGATCGACGGCGGGCGGACGCGCTACAGCGCCCCCTCAACGATCGTCGCGGTGCACGGGGACGCGTGGCAGGTGCAGCGCGCAGGGGCGCTGGACGAGCGCACGGTGGCACGGCTGGCCAACAGCGAAATCCTCTTCGTCTGCACGGGCAATTCATGCCGGTCGCCCATGGCGGAGTACCTCTTCCGGCACGGCCTGGCGAAGCGGCTCGGCCGCCCGGTCGAAGCGCTTGCAGCGGCGGGTTACCGCGTGTCCTCCGCCGGTACGTTCGCGGCTCTGGGCGCCCCGGCCTCGGCCGGGGCCATTGAGGAGCTGACCCGGCGGAAAATCGACCTAAGCGGCCATCGTTCTCAGCCGCTTTCAGTTGAGTTGGTGCATCGGGCCGAAAGAATATATGCTATGAGCGTAGAACACCGGCAGGCCGTCGTGGACCTGGTTCCCGCGGCGGCTGGCCGCGTGGCGCTGCTGGACCCCGTCGGCCCTGTGCCGGACCCCATCGGCGGCTCGGCCGACCAGTACCGGCGGTGCGCCGATCAGATCGAGCGGGCGATCGGTCTGCGGCTGAAGGAGTTCCTCGATGAAGATCGCGCTTGGTAGCGACCATCGCGGGTACGAGGCCAAGGAGCGCATCAAGGCGCTGCTCCTCGACATGGGCCTGCAGATTGACGACAAAGGCGTGCACGCCAAGCAGGCCTCGGATTATCCCGACACCGGCCTGGCCGTCGCCCAGGACGTGGCCGATGGGCGGGTCGACCGCGGCATTCTCCTCTGCGGCAGCGGCATTGGCATGTCGATCACGGCGAACAAGGTCCGCGGCGTGCGGGCGGCCCTCTGCCATGACGAGTTGACCGCCCAGATGGCGCGCCGGCACAACGACGCGAACGTGCTGTGTCTGCCGGCCGACTTGATCGGCGACGCGCTGATGCAGGGCATCGTGCGCGGCTGGCTGACGACCGAGTTCGAGGGCGGACGTCATGCACGCCGCGTGCAGAAAATCCTCCAGTACGAACGCGACCACATGAAGGACGGGGACGCAACCACCATCCCTGACGCCGGCGACGCCGACCCGGACTCCGACGGCTAGCCGCGCGCCTGGCGACGCCCGAAGATCCTGCACGTTAGCACTGCGGGGCAGTCAAACTCGCCGCTGAAGTTGCTTGCGCGCCGCCTCGGCCGTGTTACGCAGCAGCATCGCCACGGTCAGCGGACCCACGCCGCCCGGCACCGGCGTGATCGCCCGGGCGATCTGGGCCACCGATCCGAAATCCACGTCGCCGACGGTACGCCGCACCTCTTGGTCCTGCGCGTCGTGCTCGACGACCCGATTGATCCCCACGTCGATGACCACCGCCCCGGGGCGCACGTGATCAACGCCGATGGCTCGCGGCTGGCCGATCGCCACGACCAAAATGTCCGCCCGGCGGGTGTACGCGGCCAGGTCCTGCGTCGCCGCGTGACAGCCCGTGACCGTGGCCATCTGCGTCAGCAGGGCCATCGTGATCGGCCGGCCGACGACGCGGCTCTGCCCGACGACCACCGCGTGGGCGCCGCGCACCACCACGCCGCTGCGGCCGATCAGCTCGGCGACGGCCAACGCGGTGCACGGCACGATGATCGGGTTGTCGTAGAACAGCCAGCCGATGTTCGCCGGGCTCACGCCCTCGACGTCCTTGTACGGATCGATGCCGTACTGGGCTGTCGCGGGGTCGATGTGCGGCGGCAGCGGCAACTGGAGGATGATCCCGGTGACCCGCGCGTCGGCGTTGAGCCGGTCGATCGCGGCCAGCAGCTCGGTTTGCGTGGTTGCCTCGGGCAGCTCGACCAGCTCGTACTGGACGCCGACCTGCACGCTGAGCTTGCGCTGCGACTCGGCATACAGCCGCCCGCCGGCATCGCTGCCGACCAGAACGGCGCAGAGCTTGATCGTCCCGTGGTGGGCGTTGAACCACGCGACCTGGCGGGTGACCTCGGTTCGGATTTCGGCGGCATACGCCGCCCCGTCCAGAATGGCGGCCGGCATCGCTGACCCTCGCAGCCAACCTGGATCATGGCCCCGCGCCGGCGGTCTTTCAAGATCGGGGCTGACAACCGTGCCGCGCGCGGGTACCATCACCCTCCTTGCCGCCGGGCACGGAATGGCCGCTGGCGAGCGGCGCGGTCGCGAAACGGAGCGAACGGGGCACGACGCGGAGGATGGCCAGTGACTCGAACGCGTCTGATAGCGTGGCTCGCGGCGATCTGGCTCGGGACGGGGGCCTGCACGGTGAACATCCCCGGCAACAACACGACGCTCTTTGCTACAGGCGAGTCCTACATCGTCAAGGGCACGGCGACCGTCGTCGACGACAACGGCCCATGCCCGGTGTGGATTGGCCAGAATGGCATAACGTATCAGCTTTTTCAGGGTGGCCGGCTGGAAAACGCGGACTTTGATCGGATCACGACCCAGGGCGTGACCTCGCGCCTGGAGATCGTCACGCGCAGCGATATCGCCGTCGCCTGCCAGGCGGGCCAGGTCGTCGAAGTCCAACGCGTGCTGGAAATTGTCGAGTAGCCGTCGTGCCTGCCATGAAACGTCCCAGCCGTCATCCCGAGTGCAGCGCGAGGGCCGGACTCACGCCGCGGCGCGCCGCACGCTGGGCCGCGCTCGCCGTACTCGCCGCATTGCCCGGCTGCGGGCTACTGGGCGGGCTCGGCGGCACGGAGGCGCAGCGACCCTACGCGCCCGTCGTGCTGCTCAAGACCGACAACCTGGAGCGGCCGGCGGTCACCTTCCCCGCGAACATATTTCGCCCCACGGGCACCTTCGACATTGACGAGCAGGACCCCGCGCGCGGGCAGGCGGTGGGCTTCTTTGTCACGCTTGCCCCGGGCGATCCCAACGCCTTGGTGTTCCAGCTTGCGGATGCGGAAACGCACTCGGCCGCGCTGCTGGCGCGCGTCCCGCCGCCGAACGACGCCACGGAGCGCGCCGCCGCCACGGCCCCGCGGGCCTTCAACGCGGATACCCGCGACCGCCTCGCGGCCGGCGACGGCCTGTCGTGGCTCAACGCCGCCCTCGGCGACCAGACCTATCGCTTCGGCGTGCTGATCCCGCGAGCAAGGCTGTCGGCATTCACCCGACTCGCGATGTACACGAGCACCGGCGCGGACGGCACGCCCCTCAACGCCGCCACGCTCGAGCTCGTCCGCGACTTCTTCTACGTCGCGATCATCGGCGACTCGGTCGTATGGGGCAACGGCCTCGAGGAGCAGGACAAGTTCACTGCGTTGGCCATGCGGACGATCGAGCACGAGACGGGCCGGAAGGTGGTCTGGCAGCGCTACGCCCAGTCCGGCGCCGCCATCGCGCCCGCCCCGGGCGACACGGCGTGCCAGTGGAGTTGCTCCGGCGAGGTGCCGACCACGAACACGTCGCTCACCTTGCAGGCGGACCTGATCCAGCGCCCGGACTTGATGAACCTGATCTTGTTGGGGGGGTGTTTGGTTGATGTCGGGCTCGAGACGATCCTGGTGCCCGGCGTGCCGGAGGCGCAAACCACCGCGCTGACGCAGCGGTTCTGTCGGGACGAGATGGCGACGCTGCTGCGCAAAGTGCGCGGACTCGCGCCGCAGGCGTACGTGGTCGTGACGGGGTACTACCCGATCATCGGCCCGGACAGCGACGCGTTTGCATTGCACGTATGGGGTGTGATCCTCGGCAGCCTCGCCGGCAGCGACGACGCGTCCCTGGTCGCGATCCTGGCGGCCCAGTCCGCCGCATTCGACACGCAGGCCCGCGCCGCGCTGACCGCCGCTGCACAGGAGGTCAACGCCGACACCGGCGGGGCGGCCAAAGTGGCCTTCGCCGACCCCGGCTTCGGCCCCGACAACGCGACCTTCGCGCCGCAGGCGTGGCTGTGGGGGCTGACCTCCGACGCCGCGTTCTTGGGGAACACGGTGCTGGATTATGAACTGTTTCCGGAGGATCCGCTGCGGAACTTCCGGCTCAGCAACTGCCTCGGGGGGGATGTCGCGGCCGACACCGTCATATGCATTTATGACTCCGTGGGGCACCCCAACCGCCGCGGCGCCCAGGCCTACGCCGCCGCCGTCGTCGCCAGCCTGCGCAATCTGGGCGTCTTGCCCCCCGTCGCCGCACCATAGTCCCGCCTCCCCCGCGCTACGTCGCGCGCCGCCGGCGCGCGTCCGCCTCCAGCCAGAAGTGGTAGCCGACCATCCCGAGCGTGGCGACCACGCCCACCCCTGTGCAGATATACCAGAACGACTGCGGGTGATACGTATTCCACAGGACTTGGCGGGCTGCCGCCTCGCTCTGCCCCAGCGCGTCGGCGAGCTTCGACATGACCGCGCCTTTCGACAGCCCGGCCACCGCCTGCGGGTCGAGCCCCAGGCCGTGTACGAGGTGGTGCCGGCCGAGCGCGATCTTGTCGGACAGCCGGTCGTAGAGTGGCCCGCCGATGAAGTTCGCCCCGGCCCAGCCGACCGCGAAGGGAATGTTGGAATAGCCCATGTAGAGGGCTTTCTTGTCGGGCGGGGCCATCAGCGCGACGTACTCGCTGAACTTCGGGCTGCACGCCATCTCGCCCAGCGCGAAGATGAAGATGCCGAGCACGCACAGCCACCCGGTCGTCATCGTGCCCGCGAAGAGGAACCCGCCGCAGCACACCGCCATCCCGACGATCATGTCGCTGATCGGGCGGAACTTGCGGTTGAGATAGGAAATCAGCAGCACGAAGATGATGATCGCCCCCGCATCCACGTTGACGATCCACTCCGGGTTCACCTGGCCGCCGCCCGCCGCCATCCGCTGGAAGAAGCCCAGGCCGGTGACGCGCGCCAGGAACTGCGCCACGTCGTTCGAGTCGACCCACTGGTCGATGAAGATCGAGAGCTGGTCGAAAAGCTGCATGAACATGAACCAGAAGCCCGAGAAGATCGCCAGGAAGACCACGAAGCGCAGGTCCTTCAGGACCGCCATGCTCTCCGCGAAGACCGCGGCCGGCGACTTGCGCGCCCCGCCCGGCTCCGCTCCCGTCCCCTTGGCGTAGTCCTTCAGGAAGACCAGCGTGATTAGCACGTTCACGATGATGATGCCCGCGGCGGCGAAGAACGCGAAGCGCCACTGCAACAAGCGGAGGTAGCCGCAGACCAGCGGCCCGATGAACCCGCCGATGTTCACCACCTGGTAGAAGATGCCCCAACCCAGCGACGAGTTCGACGTACCCACGCAATGGGCGAGCGTGCCGTGCAGCGGCGGCTTGAAGATGGCGGTCCCCGTGCCGATCAGGCAGCACGCGCCCATGAAGCTCCACCAACTGTGCGTGTACCCCATCAGCGAGTAGCCGACGATGTTGATGCCGAACGCCACCAGCAGCGACCGCCGGTACCCGTACCGGTCGGCGAATCCGCCCGTGAACATCGGCAACAGACACTGGATCAGCGACCACACGCCGAAGAAGATGCCCTTGTCCGTGTTCGAGAGCGCCAGCCCGCCCGTCTCCGCCTTGCCGACGATGTACAGGGCCGCGATCGTCCGCACGCCGTAGAACGAGAAACGCTCCACCAGCTCGATGGCGTTGGCAACCCAGAAGCTGGACGGAAAGCTCTTGAATTGCGCGACAAAACCCGGACGCGGCGCAGCGGCAGGAACGGCAGCACTCATGGACCGTGACTCCTCGTTACCAGGCCGGCGAGCTCGCGTTCGAGGCTGCGTACTACGGCATCACCCCTCCCGTCCCTGCACCCGCCGCGCCGTCAGACAATCCGGCGCACCCGGCGCCAGGTCGCGGCACAGCGTCGGCCGCTCGCCATAGATCGTGCACCGCCAGGCGCCCAGCTTGCCCTCCAGCGCCAGGCAGCGCTCCGTCTCCGGGTCCTTTCGCATGAAACGCAGCATCAGCCCGGGCGCGCAGTGCTCTAGCGCGGCGAGTGGCGCGAGCGCCGGCGTCCGCTCGAAACGCGCCGCCTCGGCGTCGCTCAACAGCACGTCCAGGCCGAAACAACAGGCTCCGCAGCTTTGACAGTCGTACGTCATCGGATTCACTCGCAGGGTGGCGGCGGGCCGTCCGCCCACGGGGTCAGGGTGCCAGCACACGCTCCAGAATCGCCTTGGCCCGGTCCCCGTCGGCGTCGTTGTCGAAGGCGATGTTGATGACGGCCTGGTCGCCCAACGCGGCCGCCGAGAAATCGCGCAGGTTCAGCCCCGCGTCGGCCAGCGCCGCCGCCACCCGCGCCCCCAACCCGGCGCTGTTCGGTCCCTTCACGCGGATGATGCGGAAGGCGCTTTCCGTGGCCAGCCCCGCCCGCTCGGCGATCTCGACCTCCTCGAGCGAGCGCAGCGGCGCCACGAAGAGCAGCGCGCGCCCCGGCTGATCCGGCCGGCCGAGAATCAATTCGAGATTGAGGCCGCCGGCGCTGAGCGCGCGCAACTTCTCGGCCAGCGCCCCGGGGTGATCCGGGATCGCGCCGACCCAGACATACTCTTTCGTGATGCGGTACGTCATGCCGCGCCTGCTATAGCCGAACGCGCTCGGGGACAGGACCGCCGCCACTCTACCCTCCGCGCTGACCCCCTGCAATCAGCGGCCGGGTTCGGGCTTGGGCCGCGGCCCGCCGCCCGACGATGCCGCGCCGGCCTTTCCGGTGCGCATGGTGACGTTCTGCGGCGCGAGAATCCCGCCGGACATGATGGCCTTGACGGCGTCCTCGACGGTCCAATCGACCTCGATGATGTCCGTCCGCTTGAGCACGAAGACAAACCCCGTGGTCGGGTTCGGCGTGGTGGCAATGAAAGCCGCGCACAACTCTTCGCCCGTCACGGAGTCCTTGAACGTGTTGGTGATGAAGGCGATCGAGCGCGTCAGCTCGTTCGGGAACGGCACCAGCGCCACGCGCTGAAAGCTCTGCGCTTGCTGGCCCGAGAGCAGCCCCACGATCTGCTTCAGCGCGGTGTACACCGTTTTGACAAACGGCACGCGGCTGACGAGATAGTCAACCCAGTCGATGATCCTCCGGCCGATCATGTTGGCGGAAAACACGCCGATCATGTAGAGCACGAAAAACGTGAGCACAACCGCAAATCCCCAGATGCTCCACTGCACTGCCGGCGGCAACGCCGTCAACCGGTGTGCGCTCCACTGCTCGGCGGTGACATCCCACTGCTTCGCGAGGATCCGGCCCCACGGCCCGCGTAGCAGCAGGTCGATGATCCACAGCGACAGCTCCCGCAGCCAGCCGAACACGACCCACAGCAGCCAGGCCGTGACCATGATCGGCAGAATCGTCAGCAGCCCGGTCGTGACCCGGGCCCGAACCAGAGCGCGGACCGCCGACAGGACGCGGCTGCGCGGACGCTCGCGGGGTGTTCCAGCACTTGCAGGCATCATGTCTCCAAATCTGGTGCGAGCCGTCTGCCAGCCGTCGGCCGGTCGCGCTCCGACGATACCGCCTTTTCATCCACAGGCAAGCGCGGGGGACCTGTGACCGCTTCCTCCGGCGTGCCCCGGCCCGGCTCCCGTGCTATGCTGATCCCCGATGACCGACCACGGCCCCGCCGAGTTTGTCGGGAACGGCCCCTTGTTCGACGGGCACGTCCTGCACGTCGTGGACACCTCCGTCGTGGTGCGCTGGGGGCCGATGCTCCGCCAGACGTTGCGCGCCTTGCACGACAGCGGCACTCCGACCTCCCTCGTCACGAACGACCGGGAATTGCCGGCGAACCTGGAGGGGACCGGCATCGAATGTCATGCCGTCGAGCAACTCGCCGGCTGGCACGCCTGGCGGCTGGGCGAACGCCTCCTCGCACGCTTCCGGCACCCCCCGAAGATCGTTCATCTCTGGGGCGCGACCGGCCTCGCGTGGGTCCAGCGCTGGTGCAGACGGAATCACGTGCCGGTCGTGGTCCATGCCTTCGGCGTGACCGATGTCGACCAACTTACGCGGCCCCGCGTGGACGTGCAGACACACGTCGCGGTGGCTTCCGACCACCTCGCGGAACTCGGTTCGCAGCGCGCCGGCGACGTGGCTCGCCCCTGGACGGTGATCCCGCCCGGCGTGGCGCTGCCCCGGCAATCCGTGGCCACGCGCACGGGCGAGCGCACGCTCGCCGTGCTCTGCGCCTGCTCCCTCGACCGCCCGGACGCGGCCGGCGTCCTGATCGACGCGGTCGCGGAGCTGCGGCGTACGCAGCGCGATGTGCAGGCCGTGCTCGTGGGCGCGGGGCCGGGTACCGACCTGATCTGGCGGCAGATTCACACCCGCGCCGTCCACGACTGTTGTGCCGTACTCGACGAGCCGCGGCTCTGGGAGAAAGGGCTGCCGGGCGCGGACGTCTGCGTCATCCCGGCGCGGCAGGCCGACTTGTGGCTGACGCCGCTGCTGGCGATGGGGCTCGGCAAGCTCGTCGTCGCGTCGCGCGACCAGCCGGCCCAGTGGTTCATCGAAGGACAGACCGCCTGGCAGTTCACCCCCGGGTCCGCCGTGGAGCTGGCCTACCTGCTGACGCGCGCCGCCGACCAGCCGCAGCACGTGCAGGAGACGACCGCGACGGCCGCCACGTACTTCGACACACACCATTCGATCGGCGCGTTGCTCGCCCGCCTGGCGGCGCTGTATCGGTCCATCATCGACGAGGGCCGCGCCGTGAGCACCGCGGCCACGGAGCACAGTAGTGGCGACAAACACCCCTGAGCTGACCGGCGACGGATGGGCCGCCGCCCTGAACCTGCTGCTACCGGGCGGCGGGCTCATCCTGGTCGGCGCCCCCTGGTCGGGGCTGCTCATCGGACTGGCGTTTACCGCGTGCGCAAACTTCGCGCTCGCCGCCGTCCTGCTGTTTCCGGACAGTTTCTCGCCGACCCACCAGGCGTTGGGCACCGGGCTGGCCGCGGGGGCCTACCTGGGTGCGCAGATTCGCCTCGCGCAGACGCGGCGCCAAATGCGCGCCGCCGCCGCCGCGGCCTGGCGACGCCGGGTGCTTTGGCGGACGCGTGAGCTTGTCGAGCGCGGGGAACATGCCGAGGCGTTGCAAACCATCACCTCGCTCGCCGAGCGCTGCCCGAACGACGTCCACGTGGCCTACCGCGTGGCCCAGGTGCTCACAGAGATGGGATCGGCGGACGCCGCCCAGGACGCGTGGCAGCGCGTCCGCGCGCTCGATCGGCACGGCATTTACCGGGCGCAGGTCGGCGCGGGCTTCCAGCGGCTGTCGCAGGGCGAGCGGGGCGCTCCGGCCACGGGGGGCGCCGCCCGGCTGGACGATTGATTCCCCTACGCCGTGTGGTCGATAACAACCGTGGCGTCGGGCGGCTGCCTTGCTGGTCCCCGATGTGCGGCATAAGATCATTGCGTTCGAGACGTCCCGTAAATCATGCCCGACTGCCGGGCAGGGCGGTTGCCTCGCCGTGCTTGGCGTCTGGTCGGAGTCTGGAAGCATGTTTGAACGCTTCACCGATCGTGCCCGGAAGGTCATGGCGCTCGCCAACCAGGAGGCCCAGCGCTTCAACCACGAATACATCGGCACCGAGCACATCCTGCTCGGCCTGGTCAAGGAAGGCTCCGGCGTCGGGGCCAACGTGCTAAAAAACCTCGGCGTCGACCTGCGTAAGGTCCGCATGGAGGTCGAGAAGCTCGTCAAGAGCGGCCCCGAGATGGTCACGATGGGCAAGCTGCCCCAGACGCCCCGCGCCAAGCGCGTCATCGAGTACGCCATCGAGGAAGCCCGCAACCTCAACCACAATTACGTCGGCACCGAGCACCTGCTGCTCGGTCTGCTTCGCGAGCAGGACGGCGTCGCGGCCCAGGTGCTCATGAACCTCGGCCTCAAGCTCGAAGAAGTCCGCGAGGAAGTCCTCAACCTGCTCGGCGCGGGCGTCGAGGGCGAGGAAGCCGCCGCGATGGCGACCTCCGGCGAGGCCGCGCCCAAGGCCGGTCGCAGCAAGACCCCCGCGCTCGACTCCTTCGGCCGCGACCTCACCGAGCTGGCCCGCGAGGGCAAAGTCGACCCGTGCATCGGTCGGGCCGATGAGATCGAGCGCGTCATCACCGTCCTCTGCCGCCGGGTCAAGAACAATCCGGTGCTGCTGGGCGACGCCGGCGTCGGCAAGACCGCCGT
>PMMM01000229.1:0-89 GCA_003162245.1 Phycisphaerales bacterium | reverse complement strand
ATCGACGAGCTGCACACGCTGGTCGGTGCGGGCGGGGCCGAGGGCGCCATCGACGCGTCGAACGTGCTGAAGCCGGCGCTGTCGCGCGG
>PMMM01000059.1 GCA_003162245.1 Phycisphaerales bacterium | reverse complement strand
ACTAAGCGGAATGCGTATCATACCCCCGCCGGTCCGTGTACGTCGTCGTCCACAGCCCCTCCGTCGCCGCCGCGGCGTACGCGAAATGCTGCGTATACGGCGCGTTCGGATCGGCCGGGTGGTTCGGGTCCTGCACCAGCGCCAGCTTGCCGTTGCCGCCGTACTGGTACGTCCACACCAGCCCGTCGCGGCTGCGGACCGTCGCGATGTGCGGCGTGTTGGCATAATAGGTGAACTGGACGTACGACTCCGGGCTATTCGGGTCCAGGTCATACGGCACGGCGTTGTTGCAGTAGAGAACTTTCTCCAGGCGCCCCGCCGCATCGTACGTGAACCCCCATTTCCGGTGGATGGGGTCCTCCGCCAGCGTCAGCCGGTGCGGATCATTGGGGTCGTAGGTGAACGTGACCCGGTTTGTGGCGTCGCTGGACGCGCTCTGGATGTAGTCCAGAGCTCCCGCCCCGTTGCGCGCGACCGTCACCGCGTTCCCGCTGCTGTCCTGCACCGCCGTCAGGCGTCCGTCACCGTCGAAAACCGCGCTCGACAGGTCGGGACGCGCCAGCCGCCACTCGTGCGAGTTCGGATCGCACGTCAGCAGGTCGTAAACCCCCGCCGGGCCTAGCCAGGCGCTTGTGTTCGGGTCCCACGTGAACGCGGTCCGCGACCCATCGTCCCCGACTACCGTGGCGCGCGGGTGGTTGGCATCGTTGGGGTCGCCCTCAATGCGTGCCCCGTAGCTCACGCTCCATCCGTCGCCCAGCTCGAACCCCCATGCGTTCGGATCGGTTCCGTAAGCACTCACGACGCTGTTGTGGTACAGCGTGAAGCTCACCGGCGGCCCGACCGGCTTCCAGCTCACCAGCGTCAGCGCCGTGAGCACGTTCCCGTTCTGCAGGTTGACCGCCGAGAACGGCGAGATCGGCAGTCCCACCCCCCACGCCGGCGGAACTCCCAAGTCGGGCGCGGTTACGGTCGCCCGCACGTAGTCCGGGGGCGCGTCGCTCCCGTTGATGTCGCCGTCGTCGTTCGTATCCGCCGTCGCTTCGATGAGCGTAACCCCAGGAGCACTGCTGGTTTGCAGTCCCTCGACCCAGAAGTACTCCGGCACGTACGTCTTCGGTGCCCCAATCGCCGCAACGAATCTATCGATATCGACGAACGTCATCCACCGGTCGCCGTCGAAGTCGCCGATGTCCGCTGCCCGGCTCCACATGTCCGGGTACGCCGACAGGTACGTGTTGATGTAACTCTGCAGGTTCATCAGCGCCAGAACCCAGGGGTCGAGGTCGGCGAATGTGACCACGCCGTCGCCGTTCATGTCCCCGTGCACCCAGACGCGCGTGAAGCGGTTGGGGTCCCCGGAAACGACGACCTGGTTGGGGTCGTTGGGGTCCCCACGCTCCTTCCCACGCCAAATCCGCACCTCGCCGGGGTAATCCAGCCGGTAGCGGAGCAGCGTCGTGACCGCCGGCACGTTCGGATCGGGCGTGATCCCCAGCACGATCGGCCGCAGGTCCTTTTCGCCGGTTACGGCGCCGCCCTGGTCCTTGTCGGGGACGGCGTTGCCGTCATCATCATCGTCGTTGAGCGGGATCAGCTTCCCCGGCAGGTTCGGATCGTCCTCAATGCTGTCTTCATTGCCGTTGCGCTCCGGAAACTGGTTCGGGTCCCGCGTGTTGTCTGAATCGATGTCCAAATCGATCCCCGCCGTGACCGTCAGCGTCGTCATCGCCCCGCCCACTCCCTCCCTGGTCATCCTGCCGCCGTTTCGCTGCCTGGCGCCGCCGAGAGCGCTCTCGGCCGCAGGCCGAATGGCCTCCAGGAACCCGATCCGGTCCGCGACCGTCACTTGTCCGTCGCCGTCGAAGTCCGCCACCGCCAAAAGCGTGTTCAGCCCCGCCCCGTATGCTTGCTGCCAGGCAGTCGGGTCCTGAAGCGCCAGCACGAACGGCGCCACGTCCCGCAGGTCGGCCACCCCGTCCAAATTGAGGTCGCCGCGCACCAGCCCACTACCCGTTTGCGCCTCCGCAGCCGCGTGTGAGTACAGCAGTGCGGACGTAGCGGCGCTCGCGCCAATGACGACGATTCCCGCCAACAGTGCGTTCAATCCCGACTTGCGCATGGCCCCAATCCTCTCACAGAGCTGCCCTGGCGGCCCCCGCGCCCCGAAAACCGCCCTCGGCGCGCTGCCGCGTCTTCTTCGTCACGGGGCCCAGCGCGCGGATCATCGCGCGCCGCCCCAATGCCCAGCTCAGGTCTCTCCCCGGCCTGCTCTGCCCGTCCGTTCATATAACGACAAGCGTCGCCGGCGCGCTCGGGCCAAGTCCAACAAACCTGCGCGAAGTCCGCCAAACCCCGCTAGCCGCCGCCAATCCTGTGCAAACCCCGCGCCCCGCCTACCCTCCGCTCCGTTTGTGATGAATACTCTGGATGAGTGCCGGCTGCCGAGTGATGAGTTCTGAGTGCAGAGAGCCGAACGCTGATAGCTTTTCTATGAACTCGTTCCTGACGAACTCGCTTCTTCTGCGTCCTCGTCGCTCTCGGCGTCTTGGCGGTTGCCTTTCCGAACCGTCATCCAATAACAACCGCGTCCAGGCGCAATGCCCCGAAGGCGATCATCTAGAGCATTTTCAATTAATATCCGATGCGTAGCCGCAGTGGGGAAGAAGCCGGCGGCGTCGCTA
>PMMM01000224.1 GCA_003162245.1 Phycisphaerales bacterium | reverse complement strand
GCGTGGGGATGCCCTCGGTGATGAGCACGATGAGGCGGATGCCGGCGTCGGCCGCTTCCATCGCGGCTTCGGCCGCAGCCGGCGCGGGCACGAGAATCATGGATGCATCGGCCCCGGTCGCGGCGACGGCCTCATGGCAGGTGTTGAACACGGGCAGGCCGTGCTCGGACTTGGTGCCGCCCTTGCCGGGCGTGCACCCCCCCACCACTTGCGTGCCGTAGTCGAGGCACTGCTGCGTGTGAAAGGCACCGGCCTTGCCGGTGATACCCTGGCAGAGGACGCGTGTGTTACGGTTGACGAGGATGCTCATGGGTCTCGCCTGATCCGGCGGAGCCGGGTTGCCCCTCGCTTCCGCTCGGGNNGAGCCGCTCCTCGATTACCTCGTAGCCGGACGGGGCCTTGATCTCAAAGAGGCCGCTACTGAAACTCGGGTTCAACTGGGCGTCGGAAAACGTCGTCGTGATGTACGAGTCGAGCTGGCCCGTGCCTTTCAACTTGGCCGCCCGCACCTTGACCGGCAGCCCCGCGGTCGCACCCTCCTGGCTGATCCACACGTCCAGCGACTTGTACGTCTGACTGGTTTGGGTCTTGGGGCGCGGCACCAAGAGCAGATGGTCGGTCGCCGGCGGGTCGCTGGCCGCGGGCGGCACGAGCTGGACGGCGAATTCGCGCAGGACGTCCTGCTTCTTCTGCCCGAACGGAAGCGGAAAAACGCCCTGCCCGAGCTTGTAGGGGTCGCCAGGGTCGTCGGGCTTGCGGACCTCGCGGCGTGTGAGCGTCTTGGTCCGCGATTGCAGCTCGGTGTACCAGCAGCCGTCGAAGAGGTGCTGCTCGTCGAGCTTGTCCTTGCGGCCGCCGGCGATGCTCTCCGTGAAGTGGATGAGGAACTTGGCGACGGGCTGGGACTTCTGGTACCAGATTTCGCCGTTCTTGGTGACGGCGTCTTCTTCCAAATCGGTGACGTACTGCTGCCGCCAGGACAGTTTGGCGTGGAGGTCGTGCACCTCGCGCTCTTCGAGGCGGGTCAGGATCTTGTCGATCTCGGGGTCCACCGCGGGCAGCGTGGCGGGCTGAGTCACGGCGCGGGACGTGGCCGGCGCGGTGCTCGGGGCCGTCGCGGTCTGGGCGCTGGCCGCGACGCCGGCCGTCAAACCGAGTATGATGAGCGTCCAGTTGGCGCGTTTCGAGCGGATAGACATCGTCCGATACTCCCAAAGCGACGGTGGCGGATTGTAGAGCCGGCGGGGTGGCCGCGAAAGCTGCCGGGAGTGTCGAGCGCAGGGCGCGCATGACGATCCTGCTTGATCTAATCTACGGGTTCGCGCTGCTGCTGGGCTGGTGGTTCCTGCTGTACCGCCGGTGGCAGCGCGGGCCGTCCGGCGTCCCGCTGCGGGAGTACTTCGGACGCGTGCCGTCGCGGCCGGTGTCGGCCCGCTGCGTGTGGATTCACGGCGTGTCTCTGGGGGAGATGAACGCGACGCGGACGCTCGTCGGGGAGCTGCGCCGACGGTCGCCCGACACGGTCATCGTGCTCAGCAGCACGACGCGGACGGGGCTGGACCAGGCCCGCCGGCTGTACCCGCACCTGATCACGTTTCGCTTCCCGCTCGACTTCTCGTTCGCGATCCGCACGCTGCTGGGCCGCATCCGCCCCACAATCATCGTGCTCATGGAGCTGGAAGTCTGGCCCAACCTGATCGAAGTCGCTACCGCCGCCGGCATCCCGGTCGTCATCGCCAACGGCCGCGTGACGGCGGAGAAAAGCGTGCGGCGGTTCAACTGGCCGGTCGTCCGCTGGTTCGCCCGGCGGATGTTCGGGCAACTGCGGTGGGTCGGAGCGCAGGACGCGACCTATGCGGCCCGGTTCGTCGAGCTCGGCGTGCCGCCGCAGCGCGTGACCGTCACGGGGTCGGTGAAATACGACGCGGCCGAGGTGGCGGACCGGATCGAGGGACAGGAGGAGTTGGTGCAGGCGATGGGGCTCGACCTGTCGCGTCCGCTGTGGGTCTGCGGGAGCACGGGGCCTGGGGAGGAGGCGCTGATTCTCGACGCCTACGCGAAGCTGACGGCCGCGCTCCCCGACCTGCAACTGGCGCTTATCCCGCGGAAGCCGGAGCGCTTTGACGAGGTGGCCGCGTTGATCGTGCAGCGTGGGTTCGCGTGCCTGCGGCGCAGCACGGGTACGCCGACGCTGCCGGCGGGCGTGGAAGAGCCGCGGCCGGTGTACCTCGGCGACTCGATGGGGGAGCTTCGCAAGTTCTACGCGGTCGCGACGGTGGTTTTCGTCGGCCGCAGCCTGGTGCCGCTGGGGGGATCGGATGTCATGGAGGTCGCGGGGCTGGCCAAGCCGATGCTCGTGGGGCCGCATACGGCGAACTTCGCCGAAGCGGTCGACCTGCTGGTGCACGGGGGTGGCTGCCGGCGGGTGGCGTCAGCCGATGAGCTGGCGGAAGCGGCCGGCGAGCTGCTGCGCCACCCCGAGCAATGCGCTCGCATGGGCCATGCCGCGCGGGCCACCATCGTCAGGCGTCGCGGGGCAACCGCTGCGACGGCGGAACGCATCCTCGCACTGCTGCCGTAAAAGCGCAACAAACGGGCCGGGCAGCCAGCCTTCCCGGCCGACCGCCCAGCCCAAAGCCCCCTGGCTTCCACCTCCCGCCCCCTCGGTGGATGCACCACGTGCCGCCGCCTCCAACGGCGCGCGTGGAGCGACTCCTCCTATCCTCCAACGCTGGTGCGAGTTACAAGAACTGAACCGCTGATCATTGCCAAGCTGCATTATACCTCCGTTACCGCTCCCGTGCAACCATTTCCGGGGAATCCTGGGGCCGTGGGCGTATCCGCCGGGGCCTTCGCCGGTACTATACGATGCGTGGCGGATAGGACGGACACTACCGGACGTTGGACGGGCTGGCAGCCGTTAAGGCTGGCGATCGGGTGCGCGCTGGGGGCGGCCCTCGCGTTGGGGGCGACGGGTTGCCAGAACCAGAAGCTCGCGGAACAGAGGTCCAGGACGAGGATCGAGCGGCTGGAGCACACAACGCAGATCTGGGCGGCCTCCGAGCGCGGGCGGCCGGCCAAAACGGTGCAGATGCTGAGGCACGGCGAGTGGTACATTCAGCATCAGACTGAGGAGTTGGATCGCAACGGGCGTGAGGCCGGCCGGCTCATCGAACGCGAGTTTCGCCGCCCCGAAGACCGCGGCCCGGCCCTCGGCGAATGGGGGCTGAAGCTGCTGTACGGGAAGCCGGAGCGGATCGAGCGGAACGCGATCATCCTGTTCTTCTAGAGCGGATTCAAGAAAAGCCCGGCGCTAGTCGGGAGGGCGCGGCTCCTGCCGAGCCGCGGCGTGCCCTCCCCGGGCAACGCCAGTCCGCGCTCAGCCAAACGCACGCACGGGGAACGTCCCTGGCGCCGTCAGGTTGAGTATTCATCGAAAACGGGGCGAAGCCTAGGAGCGGCCGAGGGCTTGGTGGAGATAGGCGGGGGCTGCGCGGTCTTGTACGTGTCTGGCGGCGGGCGCCGGAGACGGCCGGAGAAAGTCGGAAGGCAGAAGGAAGAAGTCATACGCATTCCGCTTAGTT